>JBNKYQ010000108.1:0-9970 GCA_050300975.1 Kordiimonas sp. | reverse complement strand
GGTCCACCACCGCCAGGTCTGCAGGGCGGTCGGTGCGGGACTGGGTAAAGACCACGCGGCCATCGGCGGTCGCGCGGAACGTGCCGCTCGTGTATGGCCGCCCGAGCGTGGTGCCGCCGACTGCGTCGGTCATCACGCGGCCACCGCCCACAAGGTTCACATAGGCCACCAGCGTCTTGCCGTTATTGTCGTAGCTATAGAAGATGCCGCGACCGTCTGGCGCCCACTGGATTTCACCGATGCCGCGATCAAGCGTGGGCAGAAGCGCCCGGCTGCCGCTGCCGTCGGTGTTCATCACGTAAAGCCCGGCGTTCTTGCTGGACATACCGTCTTCATCGAAGCCCAGATAGGCGATCAGCGTGCCGTCCGGGGAGATGTGCGGCGCGAAATCCGGGCCCTTCCGGTTCGTCAGCGTGGTAATCTCGCCCGACGCCACATTGACGCTGTGGATTTCAGATTCGCGACCGTTCAGCTCCCAGCCTTCCACACGGTTGGCGGAAAAGACGATGTTTTGGGAATCAGCAGTCCAGGCCAGCGCACCACGGTGGTTATAATCACCGCTGGTTACCTGGCGCGGGGTGCCGCCATCAGCCGGCACCACGAACACGTGGGTGAAGCCGCGTGGCAGATACCCGGCGCCGTCCGCCCGGTAGGTTACCCGGTCAATCACCTTGGCCGGACCCGCCCATGTGGCACCCTTCGGCGCCGGCGGCAGGCTATAAAGCGGCTTGGCGTCAGAAGGCACAAACATGGTGAAAGCGATCATGCTGCCGTCAGGCGACCAGGCCAGTGAGCCCGGGCCATACTGAAGGTCTGTCACGCGGGCGGTCTCGCCTGTGTCCAGCCAGCGCACATAAATCTGATTCTTGCCTTCAACAGACGACACATAAGCCATGCGGCTGCCGTCAGCAGAAAAACGCGGCATGCGGTAGCTTGCCTTGCCCGAGAGCACAGGCCGGTGGCCGCTACCGTCCAGATTCACCTGCCAGATATTCGAGCGGGTGCTGTCTGTCATGATATCAAGCGACCGGCGCTCATAGACAACAGCGTCGCCTGCCGGTGTCATGCGTGGGCCGGTGGCATATTCCAGATTGAAAATGTCGCTAAGCTCAAATTTCTTGGCGCCCTCATCGGCTGCTGCAGGCAGTGCCCCGATGACCGCGGCGCACAAAAATCCCGCCGTGAGTGTCCCCAAAGTGCGCATTCCTTGTATCCCCTTGTCAGTCAGATAAATTCGTTGGTCGAAAACCTAGCAGAGCTTGTCCTTCCTCCACAAGCGCGATAAGTTTTTAGTGATTTAACGACAAATCCTTTACCTTTCCCCGCTAGCAATAGATCAGGGGAAAGTATTCGCGGCATGACCGCGACGCCAAACAGGAATGCTATGTCCGGCCCAATTGAAGAAATCAAAAAAGAACGTGAGCGCTTTGTTGCCTTTGCCTTCGCCGCCGCCGAAATCTTTTTCGAAGTGAATGCGAAGGGTAAGATTGTTTTTGAGGGCGGCGCGACGGAACGGGTTGGCCTTGACGCAGGAAGCCTGATCGGCGAACCGCTCGTCGACCAGATCGACGAAGATGACCGAGATGTTTATGCCGCCCTGCAACAGCATCTGACCCACAAGGGCCGGATCGGGCCGATTCCGCTCCGCTTCATCTCCCAGGGCGGGCGCAGTGTCGCGCTGCGGCTGTTTGCGTTGAAGATGCCGGGCGAGGACAGCCATACATTCCTGGCGCTTAGGGCCGCGCCCCTTGGCGGCGGCGGCGTGGACGGCGCAACCGACGCGGAGACCGGCCTATTGCAGCGCGACAGTTTCATGGAACTGGCGTCGCGCACCATGAAAGAGAACCCTGCAGGCAGCAATCTCTATATGACGGCGGTCGAAGTTGAAGGCATCGAAGACGCCAAGAAGAAGTTCGGCCCGAAATATATGCGTCATCTGCTGAAGCAGGTTGCCGCGCACCTGAAGACACTGTCGGTGGACGGCGAGATCGCAGGCCAGATTGGCGAAAAGCATTTCGCTTTCCTGCACCGCGCCAAATCAGACGGCTCGCAGATTGGCAGCACCCTCGAGCATGTGGACAAGAATGTCACGCTGAAGACGGCTTATTCCACGCTCGCGTCAGACATGCCGAAGGAAGGCACCGAAGATCAAGTCCTCCGGACCCTCACCTATGTGCTGAACCAGTTTGTCAAAGACCCGGGCGCGGTTGATTTCGATTCGCTCTCCGTCGCCTATGAAGACATGGCGTCCGAAGCCCAGCGCCGGGTGGTTGGCATGCGCCAGATGATCGAAACCGGCACCTTCAAGATGGCCTTCCAACCGGTTTATTCGCTGTCGACCAACGAAGTGCACCATAATGAAGTGCTGAGCCGTTTTGATGACCGCATGGGCGACAGAAGCACGCTTGATATCATTCGCTTCGCCGAGGAAGTGGGCATCATCGAAGAGTTCGACATCGCCCTGTGCCACAAGGCGATCGACTATGTGAAAAAGATGAAAAAGCTGGGGAACCCGCTGACGCTGGCGGTCAATATCTCGGGCAGGACGCTGGATAACAGCCGCTACACCGACAAGCTGATGAAGGAATTCATCGCCGGCAAGGACGCCGCCCGCAATATCCTGGTGGAACTGACGGAAACCGCGACGATCGAGAATCTCGAGAAGGTTGAAGCGATCCTGAATGACCTGAAGGCCATGGATTACCGGATTTGCCTTGATGACTTTGGCGCCGGGGCGGCCGGGTACCAGTATCTGCGCGCTTTCAATGTGGATTATGTCAAGATCGACGGTTCCTATGTTGAAGACATGAACACACCGGGCTACCGCCCCACTTTCCTGTTGTCGATTGTGCGGCTGTGTAACGATCTTGGGGTCAAGACCATTGGCGAGCACGTGGAAAACCGGTTCCAGGCAGACTTCCTCAGGTCACTGGGCGTTGACTTCGCGCAGGGCTTCCATTTCGGCAAGCCCGACCATTCCCCGCACACGGACTAAGCCCATGTCACTGAAGGGTACCATCATCGGCCTTGTGGCCTGTGTCCTTGTCTGGCTGTTTGGTTATTGGCGGGAGAAGAAGCATGAAATGGGCACGGTATCGCTGATACCGCCCTTCTATATCCAGTTCCTGGGCATTGTCGGCTTTCTGGTGTTCGCAGCCCACCTCTTCTCGATCACCACAGGGATCGACTGGACACCCCCGTTCCAGCGGTAATCCACCCCCGCAGTGCTAGCCTTCAGTATGTTCAGCCATGTCGGGGCTATCCAGATTCATCAACTGCGGAGCGCTGGTCTCGAACATCCTGATGCCGAGCGACCGGTACATGGCAGCCCAGAAGCGCGACCGGTAGAAGCGGCGTTTGCCACGCTTGCCACGCGCAATGAAAATGCCGGACGGGTGTTTGTAGATGTTGGCCGCCACGCGCGTGCTTTCCTTCAGGAGCTTGTCCTTGACCTCGCTGGTGGCCTGGACCGCATGCCGCGCCATGGGCTTGATCTTGCGCCGTTCGCGCTTCTTGGCGGTGCGCCTGCGCCACATTTTCATCCACACGCCGGCGATCAGGATGAAAATGGCCAGAAGAACAGCGAACATCGCCAGGATGTACCAAAGGTTCAACCCGTCGCCCAACTGCAGCCGCTCCACGGTCTCATCAAGTGCCTGGTCGGCGGTCAGGCGCGAATCGGAATCCAGTTCACCAGACGCCGAGAAGCTGTAGATCAGCCCGTCCCGACGGTCCAGCGCCCCCAGAATACCGTTTCCGCCATAAACCGCCACATAGCCGTTTGAGGCAACCGTCACCCCGTAAAGCGGGTCACCACTGCACTTCGCCTTGATATCAAGAAGGTTTGGGCGGGAGACAAAGACCTGATAGTCGGTCACACGGGTACAGCGGAACCGGTATACCTGAATGACTTCAGCAAGCTTGAGCGCCACAGACGCCGGCGGTGATTCGCGGTTGACCCCAACATAAATATCGTGGGCCAGTTGGCGCGGGTCTGCCCCGTCAACCTGGGTCTGGGCATGCGCGCCTGATGACAGCGCAAAGGCGCCTGCCAAAGACATCGTCAAAATGATCAACCGAATCAAACGCATACCAGTCCCTGCCGCTACTGTTAGGGCTTTATTCAAAGTCATCTTGAAGCTGCATGCAAGGGGAAGCCGCACAGGGCGCATAAAAAAGCGGAACCGCAATCGGGGGAGGACATGCGGTTCCGCGCGACACAGTCAGATCAAGGGAGCTATTAGGCTGTATCAGCATCCTCTTTATAGAATGAAGCCTGTTAACAACCGGTAAACAGAGTCTCGAAAAATCAATAACCTGGAATCTGGTGAAAAAATTTTTCGATCGTCCCACTTCAGGCCTATCTGTAAAAAGACCAAAGTCCTTAAAATTGATAGCTTTTTTCCCGAATCCATTTGGACGCGATCCACTTTACGCCAGTGGTCACAGGCGTACTTTCATGGAGCGATTGTTCGTCAATTTCGCCGTCCCCGAGCACATTTTCGAACACAATGGCATCGCCAACGCTGCCTTTATGCGCGAATCCGGCACGCACGAAGCTGGTGCTGCCACCTTCATAGCCGTCGTTCAGATAAATCAGCACGGTTTTGGGCCGCTGGCCGCTGCGCTCAAGCTCAGCGTTCTGACCATCAGCGCCTGGCACCAGGCAGTCATAGTGCGGACCATAATACATGCCGGGCTGGTAATAGAGCACGCTCAGCATCTCACCATGATCGGGCGTAACCCCTGCGGTCGCGCACATGCGCGCGCCGATGGCGTGAAGGACGAGGTCAAGATCTGCAGGCCAGAAGGTCATGTTATAGGAATGGCGGTAAGGGTCTGCGCGCAGCTCGCCGCTTTTGGGGTCCACCACCCGAGCGGGCGCCAGACTTGGCGCGGACGATGCGATGATATGCTCGCACAAGCCGGGGCTGATCAGGCCCGAAACGGTTTCCACGTGCGGGCGGTCCAGCTCAACCCGAGCCTGCGGGCGGGCCAGTGCCTCTGGCGCTGTCGCCAGGTCCGACAGCAAGTCTTCCGGAATGTCGGGCAGCGCCGTCGGGTCAGGCAGACCAGATGCCTCGACACCCTCAAAGCGCGGCAACAGGTTGCCCGCGAGCGGATGCCCCAGCTGACGCCCCTGCAGGGTCCACTGTTTGGCAAGACCAGCCTCAATCGTGCCGTCCCCCTTCAGGTGACGGCTCACCAGCTGCATCGCGGCGATGATATTGCCGCGCGTGGCAGCCGCCAGCAGAAGCGCCGTGTTGAGATCATCACTGTAGCCATAAAGTTCACGCAAGAGCGCCAGTTCGCCAAGCGCCAGCATGTGCCCCTGCCGCGCGCCCGAGACCAGAAGCGCAACAGCCGCGGGCCAGTCCGCGTCACAGCCATGGCCCATGGCCTTCAGGACAGACAGCAAGCGGCACGACGCCTCGTGGCCCTTGGCCGCAGCCTGGGTCAGCACCTGCACGGCGTGGCTCACGTCGCGGTCGACCATATGGCCCGACAGCATGAAGTTCGCCAGGGTGAAGCGGGCATCAAGATGGCCTGCGGTCGCGGCTGACTTGAGCATCTTGATCGCGGCGTCCTTCTGGCCTTCGCCTGAAAGATACGCCGCCATCTTATATTGGGCATCTGCGTCACCCGCCTTTGCGGCCACCGCGAGCTGGTTGATATCGATGCCTTCAGCCACCTAGTTTTCCCGCATCTTGAGGGCTGCGATGAAGGCGTTGTGCGGGATTTCCACTTTCCCGTACATGCGCATCTTCGCCTTACCCTTCTTCTGCTTCTCCAGCAGCTTTTTCTTCCGCGTTACGTCGCCGCCATAACATTTTGCCGTTACGTCCTTACGCATGGCGGAAATGGTTTCGCGGGCAATCACGCGACCACCAATGGCTGCCTGAATTGGAATTTTGAACAGCTGGCGCGGGATCAGGTCCTTGAGGCGTTCACACAGCGCCCGGCCCCGGCCTTCGGCCTGGCTGCGGTGCACCAGCATCGACAGCGCGTCCACAGGTTCGGCGTTCACCAGGATCGACATTTTCACAAGGTCGGATTGCTCATAACCATAGAGGTCATAGTCGAACGAGGCATAGCCGCGGCTGACGGACTTCAGGCGGTCATAGAAATCATAGACCACTTCGTTGAGCGGCAGGCGGTACTTCAGCATGGCGCGGGTGCCAGCGTAGGTCAGGTCTTCCTGAATGCCGCGTTTGTCTTCACAGAGCTTCAGCACAGCGCCCAAATGCTCATCCGGCACCAGGATGGTGGCGTTGATCCAGGGCTCTTCGATGTGGTCGATCTTCACCGCGTCCGGCATATCGGCCGGATTATGCAGCTCAATCATCGATCCATCGGTCATATGGATCTTGTAGATAACGCTTGGGCTGGTGGTGATCAGCTCCAAATCGAACTCACGCAGCAGGCGCTCCTGGATGATCTCAAGGTGCAGCATGCCAAGGAAGCCACAGCGGAAACCAAAGCCAAGCGCCGCAGATGATTCCATCTCGAACTCGAAGCTGGCGTCATTCAGGCGGAGCTTCTGAAGCGCGTCGCGCAGGCGCTCGAACTCAGATGTATCGGCTGGGAACAGGCCACAGAAAACCACCGACCGGCTGGGCTGGAAGCCCGGCAGGGCCTTGGCGCACGGGCGCTTGACGTCAGTGATGGTGTTACCCACATGGGTGTCCGCCACTTCCTTAATGGATGCGGTGATGAAGCCCACCTCGCCGGGGCCCAGTTCCGGCACAATCACACCCTTTGGTGTAAACACGCCAACGCGTTCGATCTGGTGCTCGGCATCCGCCGCCATCATCTTGATGGTCTGGCCCTTCTTGATCTTGCCGTCGATCACCCGCACCAGCACCATCACGCCCAGGTAGGCGTCGTACCAGCTGTCTACCAGCATGGCCTTCAGCGGCGCGTCCGGGTCACCCTCTGGCGCTGGCAGGCGCGTAACGATGGCTTCAAGCACGTCGTCAATGCCAAGGCCTGATTTCGCGGAACACTCGACAGCGTCTGTGGCGTCGATGCCGATCACGTCCTCGATCTGCTGGCGTACGCGGTCTGGTTCCGCGGCGGGCAGGTCAATCTTGTTGAGGACCGGCACGATCTCATGGTCGTTCTCGATCGCCTGGTAAACGTTCGCCAGTGTCTGGGCTTCAACGCCCTGGCTGGCGTCCACCACGAGGATGGAACCTTCGCACGCAGCCAGACAGCGGCTGACTTCATAGGCAAAGTCAACGTGACCCGGCGTGTCCATCAGGTTCAGGGTATAGTTCTGGCCGTCCTTGGCTTTATACTCAAGGCGCACGGTCTGCGCTTTGATAGTGATGCCGCGTTCGCGCTCGATATCCATCGAATCGAGGATCTGCGCCTTCATTTCCCGGTCGGTCAGTGCACCGGTACTCTGGATCAGGCGGTCGGCAAGCGTGGATTTGCCGTGGTCAATGTGCGCAATGATCGAAAAATTGCGGATGTTCTTCTGGTCGGTCATAGCCGTTTCTAACTCATACTTTGACTGTTATTGGCCCTGATGGGCAACGACCGCACATCTTGTGCGGCCGGTTCTGTGTCTGGTTTAGCCTGGGATCACCCGGTCTGGTGGCCGGTGTCCGTCGGCATAGGCGCGGATATTGATCAGCACCTTCTCACCCATGGCCATGCGCGCCTCAACGGTCGCCGAGCCCATGTGCGGCAACAAGACCACATTATCGAGCTCCAGAAGCTTCGGATTGATCTCCGGCTCCTGCTCGAACACGTCAAGGCCGGCGCCTGCAATGCGGCCCACTTCAATCAGGTCAGCCAGCGCTTCCTCATCGATGATCTCACCGCGGGCAGTGTTGATAATCACCGCATGTGGCTGCAGCTTCTTCATCCGTGCGCGGTCAAGCAGATGGTGGGTTTCTTTGGTCAGCGGGCAGTTGACGGACACGAAATCCATGCGGCTCAGCATCTCATCCAGATCGTCCCAATAAGTGGCTTCAAGGTCCGCTTCCACATCTTCCGGCAGGCGAGAGCGCTTGTGATAGTGCACAGCCATATTGAAGGCCTTTGCCCGGCGCGCGATGGCGGTGCCGATTCGGCCCATGCCGATGATGCCCAGGCGCTTGCCCTGAATGCGGTGGCCCATCAGGAAAGTGGGCGTCCAGCCCGTCCAGTCACCAGCCCGCAGGATCTTTTCGCCTTCGAACAGGCGGCGCGGCACAGAAAGCAAGAGTGCCATCGCAAGGTCTGCCGTATCTTCCGTCAGCACGCCCGGCGTGTTGGTAACAACAATGCCCTTCTCGTGCGCGGCCTTGATGTCGATATGGTTCACCCCGGCGCCAAAATTGGCAATAATCTTCAGGTTCTTGCCTGCGGCGGCGATCACTTCAGCGTCGACAGTATCGGTTACCGTTGGCACCAGAACGTCAGCCGTTTGCACTGCCTTGATGAGGCCTTCCTTGCCAAGCGGCTTGTCAGCCAGGTTCAGCTGCACATCAAAAAGCTCCGCCATGCGGGTTTCAATATTGTCTGGCAACTTACGCGTGACAACAACCTTGGTGCGCTGCCGATTTCCTTTTTGAGCCATGGGCCTCTCATACCTTTTCAAGAACCTTGAGACAGAGCTTGCCTCAGACCATGCGCATCTAGTACCAGAAGGTGGAGGCCAGTTCAAACGTCAAGCGACTGGGAAAGGGGTGTAATGCTGCGCTTTTTGTCGATTTTGATGCTTTTCAGTGGGTTTTTCATGGGGTCCCTGTCCGCTGACGCCCAAACAGGGGCTTCAGTACAGCGTATCGGCGAGAGCGGCCAACCGCTGCCGCGGCTGATCTCCCTTGCCGCCAGCAAGGCCTTCATGCGCACGGGCCCCGGGCGCCAGTATCCCATCCTGTGGGTCTATGAGCGCTCCCATCTGCCGCTTGAAGTGATCGACGAACACAAGGCCTGGCGCCAGGTGCGCGACCATGAAGGCACCATCGGTTGGATGCATGTGTCGCTTCTGTCGTCACGCCGCACCGCCATGATCATCGGCACCACCCGCAAGCTATACGCTGACCCGTCCCCAGCCTCTGCCACGCGCCTGATTGCCGACGAAGGCGTGATCGGCGAAGTGCAGGCCTGTGAAGGCATCTGGTGCCGCCTTGAGATTGACGGCACAGAAGGCTGGATCGAACGCCGCTATCTTTGGGGCGTCTATGAACGAGAAGTCATTGATTGACATACGGGTTTCCCACAAGCTCTGAAAATTCTATCTAAATTTTAGATCACTTTTAAACTAAGTGATTGTAATATTTGACCTTTTATTAATTCGCCACCTACAAAATGCCTCGTTCAGGCAAATAACATAGCCGCCTAAATCAGGCACATAGTAGGAGGCACCCGTGATCACACCCTATACCCCAACGTCACCGTTGGCGGCCAGCCCGGCTGGCCAAAACCCCAAAGCACATGACGACGAGACTGATGTCAGTGATGACGCCATTGACGCCCTCAAAGCCGAGCATGAGGCTGAGTGGGAAGAGTTGGAGACTCACCAGGAAGAGGAATTCGCCGATCTGGAAGCCCAGTGGGGCGAGGCCATCAGCACGCTTGAGGCCGAGCAGGCCGAGGAAAACGAGGCCCTCTATGCGGCCAAACATGCCGCAATCGAAGAGTTGGCAGCCCAGCATGAAGCGGAAAACGAGGCCCTGTGCGAAGAACAGGATGCGGCACTGACAGCACTCAAGACCCAACTCGATGCCTCCTACGAGGCCCTCAATGCCGGCCTGTACGCGGAATGGGAAGCGCTGGAGGACCAGCTGGCCAACGAATGGGCTGCAGCGGAAGAAGCAGGCACCGCCGATGAGGACCTGGCGGCAGCACATGATGCCCTTCGCCAGGCCCAGGAAGACCTTGAGGAAGCCACCGAAGATCTCCTGGCGCCGGACGCGGTCCTCGGCCTGGTGCCGGACCTGGGCGTCCTCGAGCTTGGCGAAGTGCTCCGTGG
>JBNKYQ010000107.1:0-10095 GCA_050300975.1 Kordiimonas sp. | reverse complement strand
TTATGCGAGTCGACTGGTGAAGCGGCTGGAGAGGGCACGCCTGCCCGTTATTCGCAGGGTTGGCTGAATTTTTTATAGGTACAACTGTAAGATGTTAATTTTCCATGCAAATTCGACCTGAACCTGATGATTGCTGGTTGTATTTAGGGTATTATAACACGAAAATATTGTAAATCAGCGGGCATTTCATACCCTTTTTCAGGTCAATACACCTAAGGAGGGTATTATGACTTCTGACAAACCAATCGCCTCTCTGGCGGACTTTACTGCAATGATCGAGCAGCTAAGCGGCAAGAAACTTTCAGACCTTCTGAAAGGGGAAGCCGTTGCTGCGTCCTGCACCAACAAGTGTGACTGTCACGGCCGTTACTGTTCGTGTCACGGTTCGGTGTCGAAGGTTATCCAGGATGATGCCCTGGTGCTGCCTGTTGACTTCATGGAAATGCGGGACATTCAGGTACGTGAGCTGAAGGATCGGCTCAAAGCACTGGAAACTCCGCTGAAATAACGACCAGCCCAAAGACAGGGGATGAACCGTGCGATGTACAACATATATGTCAGGCGCACGGGTGCCTGACAGCGAAACATACGCCTTGCTCCATGGCTATCTGGGGCATCTGGAATTGGTACCTGCCGATATTGCCGATTTTCTACTGGCCCAGCGGGGACAGGAGGTGGAACTGGACCGGCAAACCAGGGACAATCCGGTGGTCAGCCGGTTGATCGACCGGGAATTCCTGACCGACCGAACCGCCGCGGAAGAAAAGGAAATTGTGGTGGGCATTTCCGGGCACATGCGAAAGACCAGCTTTTCGCTGAACCCGACGTCCTTCATGATTGTCCCCACTGTTACCTGCAACCTGCGCTGCCCTTATTGTTTTCAGTCCCATGAGCTGCACAAGGGCAAGGGCGCATACGGCGATTTGATGACATTGTCGCAACTGGACGCCATCTTCGGAGCCATCGACCGCTTCGGCGCGCCGGGTGCCATCTATGAAGCCGCGACAGGCTTTCAGGTGGCCGAAAGGCGGGACGGCGTGCGCATGACACCCCACACGCCGCTGACGCTGTTCGGCGGAGAGCCTTTGTGCGCAGAAACACAAGAGATTATCCCGCATATCATCTTCCGGGCGCAGCAGCGGGGCATGACCCTGAGCGCCATTACAAACGGGGTTGAGCTGGACCTGTTCATGGACCAGCTGGGCCCGGGGAAGATTGAAAGCCTGCAGATCACCCTCGACGGCCTGATGGAGCGCCATGACAGGCGCCGGGTCGGCCCTGGCTTCAAGAAAACATTCGACAGGATTGTCGCCAATACAACAGTGGCGCTTGAGAAGGGTGTCGGCATTTCACTGCGGATCAATATCGACCAGGACAATCTTTCGAATATTGCTGAGCTGGACGGCTATTTTCGCGAAATCGGCTGGTATGACCATGACAATTTCGACCCCTATGCCGCAGCGGTGGATTCGCTGAGCCCGCAAACCGCCCGCAAGCAGGTGTCGCACCTCGATGTCTATCTCGAAACCCAGTCTCTGAGGCGGGAAGGCAGGGACTATGTGGCGTCCTATGAAGGCGTGGCCGAAAGCCTTGTGTCCAAATGCTTCTTGAAGCCGGGCGAATATCCGTTCGAGCGGGGCGAGACATGTTCGGCAGAGACAGGTCAGATGATCTTCGATCCGCTGGGCGACATATATGCCTGCTGGGAAGATGTCGGCGAGCCGGAAAAGCGAATAGCAACATACGACAGCGCCGGTGTGCGTTTCGACAAGAAGGCAACCGAAGGGTGGCTGCACCGGTTCGCCGGGTCCATCGACCAGTGCAGCGAATGCCCGTTCGCCCTGGTTCATACATCCGGATGCGCGGCCCATGCGCGGGAAGAAAATGGCACCATCCACGCCTCGGCGTGCGAGGGCTTCCAGGAGTATTTCCCTATTTCGCTGGGGCATGCCGTGCGCCGGTTCGCCAACAATGTGGACAAGGCCGAAAGCCTGAAGCAAGAGGCGCAGATGTGCCGCACCTGACCAAGGAGGCCAATATGCCAGACGGAATGAAAACCAATCAGTATCTTTTCCAGAGTGCCCGGCCAGGCGCTTTTGCCTTCAGGCGGGTTGCAGGGCGCTATTGGTTTTCCCTGGCGCCAACCCAGCTACAGCCCGGTTATCCGCTGCTGGTTGACCTGTTCGACACGGATTTCAGCCCGGTTGAAGACCCGGACTTGCGCACCCTATTGCAAAATGCGCGCGACCTTGCGGCCCCCCGATATGAACTGGTCAAGGAACTGGTGCCGGACGATCAGGCGGCAACGGTGGGATTTGAAGACATCGAGGAGCAGGAAAGTGGCTTCCCCAACATTGAGAAACTGACGCTGCTGGCGGAATCCATGGCGCGTCTGGGCCCCGGGTTCGGGTTGGTCGTGCCGTCGCCAGAGCATCTGGACGCCGATACCGAATCCTTTGTCCGGTATCTCGTGGACGCATCGGGCAAGACGGGCTTTGGCATCCTGTGGGGCGTCCCGGAAGGAAGCGAAAGCGCCCCGATCACCCCAGGCGTGGCGCCCCTTGATATCGACAGGGCCTTCAGGGAGCCTGTGGGGGCATCAAGCTATGTGGCGCTTGATAACAGTCATGAAGCATTCGGCTTACTGTCTGCAAGTGGCCTGGTGCTGCCTGTGGCGGTCTTTGAAGCATTGGGATTTGACGCGTCGGCAGGGCAGGCTTTGCCAAAGCATGGGTTCGTCTTTGCCCCCTATGATGAAACAACAGACGGCGTCGTTGCCTGTGGTGAGCTGGCCAATCGCATGCCGCACGAGGGTTTCGGATACCTGCGCCGACACCCGCTTCTCTTATGGGGACAAGACCGGTCGCAGCTGATCCATGATCATCAGATCTACCGGGCTGGCTTCTCGCAGGTTGGCCGGGAATTCCTCTACCACCACTATCTGGCTTTGGCGGATGCCAAGGACAGAATTCAGGGCGACAGTCTTGGTGCCGCCTATGCCCGCCTTTCCGCTGCCCGCCTGGCGCCAAGGGTGGCCATCAGGGACGGCTTCAGCAGGGCCATAGAACATTTCCGCACCGCTCTGGAATGCGATGAGCTGAGCGCGCTGGACCGGGCAGACACCTGCCAACAACTGGCAAACGTGCTTGCGGTGCGCGGCGGACAACAGGAACTGGCAGAGGCGCAGGGCCTTTATGAGGCCGCTCAAGGGTGCCTTGAAGGCCAGGTAATGAGCGAACGCTGTTTGCGGATCATCATTCGCATCAAGAACGGCCGGGCCTTGATCGACTATAAGTCAGGGCGGCCCGACGTTGCCGAAAAACTGGAAGATGAAGCCCTGCGGCTGGCCGACAGGTATCAGGCCGACTATCCGGCGATATATGCCTGGGCCAATTCACTGATCAAAACCAATCTCGCGACGTTGCATTTGCGGGCCTATGACGACCTTCCGGGCTGTATCTCTCTCACCAGCGAAGTTCTGTCCGCGACCGAACACCTGAATGACGAACAGAGCCTGGCGCAGGCTGTCCGCCTGGCGGCACTCCTGGCCCACGGCGGCCGTTTCGGGGAAGCCTCGGACCTTCTGGCCCGAACCTTCAAGCGCAGCGGCGGTGAGCTGGGGGAAGTCGAGGTATTTGCCGTGCTGCTGTACGCATCGCTTCTTGCCCAGGCTGGCCGCACAGAGGAGGTCGCCCACCTCCTGCGCAGGCACAGCCTCGCGATCGAGACAGTTGGCGCGGACTATGCGAAAGAGGTGGCGACCCAGCTTTCGGCCTTCGGCGCAGGCGGCGAAGCGGCGGCCATGCACTGACGGCGCGAAGATGCTACGAATCAGTCCGTCCCCGATTGTCAAATTCCTGTGGTTTCGACAATTCGGCAGCTATCCCTTCCGGCGGTTCAAAATTGGCAGCGCTGTCAATTTTCCGTGAAGGTCAATCAGGCCCTAAACCCGCGCAAAAAGTGGCTTTTTCGGCCCCGATCCGCGTTGCGAAGGTAGTCCCATTTGTGTATCAAGGGGCCACTGAATTTGCGCCGACAGACGCGCGAAACTGAGGCCCCAATAAGCTGCGAAACAGGATTAACCATGAAACCAGGTGTTGTCTTCGGCGAAGAGTATGCGGCTCTCGTCCAGAACTGTAAGGATAAGGGTTTTGCCCTCCCGGCTGTGAATGTAACCAGCACAAACACGATCAACGCTGTGATGGAAGCAGCGGCGAAAAACCGCTCCGACGTGATCATCCAATTCTCCAACAGTGGCGCGCAATTCTATGCCGGCAAAGGCATGGCTGATGAATTTGGCGCGAAAGTGCTGGGTGCTGTATCTGCTGCCCGCCACGTGCACCTGCTGGCCGAACATTATGGCATCTGCGCCATCCTGCACACAGACCACGCCAACCGGAAGCTGGTGCCCTGGGTTGAGGCACTGGTGGAAGAAAGCCGCAAGAACATCAAGCGCGAAGACGTGCCCCTTTACACCAGCCACATGCTGGACCTGTCCGAAGAAGCCATCGACGACAACCTCGGGACCTGTGCACGTGTCCTGAAGGAAATGGCGCCGCTGGGCATGAGCCTGGAGATCGAGCTGGGCGTCACGGGCGGCGAAGAAGACGGTGTCGGCTCTGACGTTGACGACGACTTCGAGAACCCGGCGCTCTATACCCAGCCGGAAGACGTTCTGAAGGCCTATGACCTTCTGAACCCGCTGGGCCATTTCTCCGTGGCGGCTTCGTTCGGTAACGTGCACGGTGTCTATAAGCCGGGCAACGTGAAGCTGCGCCCTGAAATCCTGAAGAACAGTCAGGAGCTTCTGATGGCTGAGCGCGGCCTTTCCGGCAACCCGCTCAACTTCGTGTTCCACGGCGGGTCGGGTTCTGAGAAAGCCAAGATCGAGGAAGCTGTATCCTACGGCGTGTTCAAGATGAACATCGATACCGATACACAGTTCGCCTTCTCGAAGGCCGTTGGTGAGTATGTGAACGCCAACCAGGACGCCTTCAAATGGCAGGTGCACCCTGAAACGGGCCAGCCATACAAGAAGCAGTATGACCCACGCGCGTGGCTCAGGAAATGCGAGCAGTCGATGGTCGAGCGCCTCGACGAAGCCTTCGCCGACCTGGGCGCACAGGGCAAGACGATGGCTGACAGCTAAGATACTTGATCAAGGGGGTGCTGGCCCCCTTCTTCATTTTTTGAACCCTTTCCCTTTTCGTGGCCGCCAAAATAGGGCATACGCGGGGAAAGGGTTTTTCAATTTTAGGAAGGGTGACCGCGGTGTCTGAAACAACAGAAGGCTGCCTCCTTTATCTTATCACGCCGGACCGGATCGATGATCTGGATGAATTCGCAACAAAGCTTGATGAAGCGCTTGCGGCAGGCGAAGTGGCCTGCGTGCAGCTGCGGTTGAAGGGCGTGGACGACGACACAATCATCCGGGCCGCCGAGAAGCTGATGCCGATCGCCCACAGCCATGACGCCATCTTCCTGATCAATGACCGCGCAGACCTTGCAGCCAAGGTGGACGCAGACGGCGTTCACCTCGGGCAGGAAGACGGCGATGTGCCATCCGCCCGCACGCTTCTGGGCCACGGCAAGGACATTGGCGTCACCTGCCACGACAGCATGCATCTGGCCTACAAGGCGGGTGAAGAAGGCGCGAACTATGTGGCTTTCGGTGCCTTCTTCCCATCGGACACCAAAGATACAGAATACCGGCCTGAGCTGGATATCCTGACAGTGTGGGACGAAGTGACGGAACTGCCGTGTGTGGCCATTGGCGGCATCACGCCAGAGAACTGCCGCGAGCTCGCAGACGCCGGCGCGCACTTTGTGGCCGCCTGCTCAAGCGTGTGGAACCACCCGGACGGCCCAGCCGCAGCCGTGCGCGCCTTCACCGAGGCTCTGGCCTAGGGCTATTGCAGCGGAAAGTTCGGCCTGTCCGTGCCGAAGTTTTTTGCAAGATAGGCAACAATCAGGGCCCGCTCGTCGTCCTCGAGCGGTTCCATCTCCTGTTCGTCCACCATCCAGTCGATGGTCTCATTCCAGCCGTCCGCAGTGAGGCCCTGTTGCACCACAAGCCGGATGGAGTGGCACGACCCGCAGGTATAGAAGGTTTCTTCCTGCCCCGGCCCAGCGGGCAGTAGGGCGAGCGGGTCATCTTCGGCGGTGGCAGCCGCGGATGCGGCGACCATGATGGTGGCGATTGTCAGGGGTCTCAGCATCGGTCTCTCTAGCTTACGGTTACGGCCACACGGTGGAAGCTGTTGTTCAGGTAGCCTTTTGGGTTCCAGTTGATGCCGAAGGGCTGTGAGGTGCCGTTCGCATCCGTCGCCCGGGCCCAGATTTCATAATAGCCCGCTTGCGGCAGCGTCACTTCACTGCGCCAGCGCTGCCAGGCGCCGTCATTTGCCGGCGCGTCAAGGCTCGCGCGCTGCCACGTGGCGCCGAAGTCATAGGAAATATCCACGGCCTGCACACTGGCGTCACCCGCCCAGGCATGGCCGCGCACTTGAAAGGTGCGCTGGCCTGCCGCCGTGCCGGTTGCAGGGTGGGTAATCAATGATTTCACGGGCATGGCCTCAATGATCCTGAAGTCCTTCTTGGGGACTTTGGTGCCGGGTGCCACCGGATACTTGGGAACGCGGTAGGACGTGCCGGTCATCTTGGGGCCATCGTGCACCACGTCCCTGAGCCAGATGCGGGTCAGCCATTTCTGGCTGCAACTGCCGGGCCAGCCGGGCACCACAAGGCGGAGCGGTGCGCCATTCATGGGGTGGATATCACCGCCGTTCTGGGCGAAGGCGATCAGGCTGTCGCCGCGCATGGCCTTTGCGATGGGCATGCCACGCGAGATGGGCTGTTTGTCTTCCGCCCCGGACAAGTGCATGTCCGCCCCTTCATGCGCGGTGTAGATGACCGTGTCCTTGACGCCCGCGGCCTTGAGGACATCCGACAGGCGAACGCCGGTCCATTCCGAGCAGCCAACGGCGCCGTAGGTCCACTGGTTTCCGCGTGCCGGCGGGTCAAACATGGCGCGGCCATTGCCGCCGCATTCAATCACCAGCCGCTTTGTCACCACCTCAAAACGGGACTTGAGGTCCGCGATGGTCAGCAGGAGCGGTGTGTCCACCAGGCCGTCCACGGTCAGCGACCAAGTCGCCGCGTCCACTTCATAGGGTGGGATGCCGTTGTTGCGGACAAAATGGCGGCTGGTGGGGGTTACTTCGTCATCCAGAAGATGGGCTGGCGTTTCGGCGTTGACCGGCCGATCATTGAGGATCGTCAGGCCGTCCTTGCCTTCAACCACATCCGCGTCGGCCAGGGCCGCGGGGATAAGCCCCAAAGGCATGTTGCGGTGAAACGGAATGGCACCGCCCACCAGCGCGGTCATGGCCGCGAGCCCTGCACCGCGCAGGAAGCCGCGCCGGTCCGGGTGGGATTTTCGGCCTGTCAGGGCGCGTTCCGCGCCCTCGGGGCCGTCCGGGTGATCAGCAAAAAACTGGGTGATGGGCGTTTTCCTGTCCGCCATGTTCCTCTCCCGAACTGGTTGATACGACTGATTAAACATCACATCGCGTAAGGAGCCAAGGGGCGAGGGGTGGGGTGGTGACAATTTGAAAGGGCCGTCTAATGACGACCCTTCCAGTTCGGCAGATTAGAATTTGATGCCAAGTTTTGCATCCAGGCTAAAGCGACCCCCACCTTTTACCGCGAAGGATGCC
Organism: Kordiimonas sp.; assembly: GCA_050300975.1. Lineage (GTDB taxonomy): Bacteria > Pseudomonadota > Alphaproteobacteria > Sphingomonadales > Kordiimonadaceae > Kordiimonas. The sequence continues at coordinate 2,377 of JBNKYQ010000107.1, read as the reverse complement.
GCCAGGATGGCCCACAGGATGGGGTATTCCCAGCCGCCGCCAGTCCAGAAGAAGCCGGCCCCAAAATGGACGGTGCTGGCTACCAGCAGCATCACGGTGATGGCGATGGCCGCCGTGCGGGTAAAGAGCCCAAGGGCCAGCGCGAGGCCTGCGAAGAATTCGACCGAGCCCGCCCCAAGGGCCGCCAGGTAGCCGTTCGAGAAGCCAAGCTGCGATTGGAAGAACTGGCCGGTGGCCTCGAGCCCGTAGCCGCCGAACCAGCCGAACAGCTTCTGTGCGCCGTGGGGCATAAGGAAGGCACCGGCGGCCACGCGGGCGGCGAGGTCGCCAATGTCTGAATAGCGGCCAACAAGGCCTTCAAGGGTTGGCAGGCCAAAGGGGCCTGAAGGGGTGGTGGTTGCGTCTGTTGCGGTTGTCATCGTTGGTCTCCTGATCAATCGGCGGGCCGCGCCGTGCGCCCCAGCGTTGTGCGTTGATCAGAAGATAGCGTTCGCATGATCGGTTGAAAATTTCGTAATTCAGTATCCTGCGTTCGCTTTTTGGCAACGCTTATTCTGTGGGGTGTTGCGCTGGGATGGTGCCACGCACCAGATGCAGCTTGGCGGCCTGGTGATAATAGACCTCCGACAGGTCAACAGTGCCGTCATCGTTGACGATCATCTTGTCGCGCATGACCTGCCGGGTGATGAGCATGATATCGCCTTCAATGTCAGGCAACGTGACTAGCGCGCGGAAGGGCTCATCAGCTGGGGCCCCGGTAGTACAGCCCACGCTGTTGCTACAGGGCGCGGCGGCCTGCAACAGCACATTCTGGTGCGGGATTGGCGTTTTGATGCTGGCAATCTCATAGGGAGGGTATGCATCCTCGCCTGTCAGGTCGCGGGTGTAGGAAATCACGATCTCGCCGGGGTGCAGCTTGTAGACATTGACCTCCACCTCGATGGTGGACCCTGCTGTCACGGCAATGGCAGGTGCTGTCAGTCCGTCAACGTCCGGGGCACCGAAGGGCGGTGCCTTCAGGGCATTGCCGTCATAGGCATGACCGTCCTGCAGGGGCGCGGGGGATATCAGGTCAATGTGGGCGCTTGCGGCGGAGCTGGCCACCAGCGCTACTGCGGCGGCGACAATAAGGGCATGTGATTTCATGGCTGAGGCGTCTCTCTCGCGGTTGGGAATTAACGCGGACCATACCCCGGCTGGCGGCATGTGTATTTTCACGGCTCAACACTCTTTTGTGAGGCAGCCTTATGCTCAGCATTGCATCCCTGTGAGGAATCTGATACACCGCGCGCCAACTTGTTCTTTGACACATTGATAGTTCTTGAAAGAGGTATGCGATGAAGATCGATGGTAACGCGATCCGTCCCGGTAACGTAATTGAACACAAAGGCGGCCTGTGGCGCGCTATTAAAATTGCCCACACCCAGCCAGGTAAAGGCGGCGCATATCTGCAGGTTGAACTCAAGAACCTGCGTGACGGCACCAAGCTCAACGAGCGTTTCCGCTCTTCGGAAAAAGTTGAGAAGGTCAGCCTCGAGCAAAAAGACTATCAGTTCCTGTTCGCCGATGGTGACATGTTCAACTTCATGGACCAGGAAACCTACGAGCAGATCGCAATTTCCGCTGAAGACATTGGTGACGATGCCGTGTTCCTGCAGGACGGCATGACCGTTGTTATCGAAATGTACGAAGAAAGCCCGCTTGGTGTTAGCCTGCCGGACAAGGTGACGCTCGAAGTAACCGAGACCGAGCCTGTTGTTAAAGGCCAGACCGCGTCTTCTTCCTACAAGCCTGCAACGCTTGAAAACGGCCTCCGCGTTGGTGTGCCGCCTTTCGTAAGCGCGGGTGACAAGATCATCGTCTCGACGGCTGAGCGTGAGTATGCTGGCCGCGCTGACTAAGCTGCGTCCCCTATTGTTTTGTTCTGAGTAAATCCCGAAAGATTGGAGAGCCCCATGGCCCGTCGTTCGCCCCTGATTAACGTGATGGTTGCCGCTGTCATGAAAGCAGCCCGTAACCTTCGCCGCGATTTTGGTGAAGTTGAACAGCTTCAGGTTTCCAAAAAAGGCCCGGCTGATTTCGTATCCGCCGCTGACCGCCGCGCTGAGCGCACCATCTATGAAGAGCTGAAGCATGCTCGCCCTGACTTCGGTTTCCTGCTTGAGGAAAGCGGCGAAATCCCGGGCACGCGCGCTGACGTTCGCTTCATCGTGGACCCGCTTGATGGCACCACCAACTTCCTGCACGGCCTGCCGCACTTCGCGCTGACCGTTGCTGTTGAAGAGCGTGGCGAGGTCACGGCGGCGGTGACATACGCACCGCTGACCGACGAGCTGTTCTGGGCCGAAAAAGGCCAGGGCGCTTATCTGAACGACAG
>JBNKYQ010000106.1:0-10122 GCA_050300975.1 Kordiimonas sp. | reverse complement strand
GAATATAATAGTCGGGCGTCAGGTTGGTTACGTTGCGCTTGGGCTTATAGTAAACGGTGGCGATACGGATCACTTCCGGCGTGTTGCGGCGGCATTTTTCGCGAAGTGTGTCGATGATGGCGTCAATTGAGCGGCCGCTATCGAACACGTCGTCGACGATCAAGAGGCTGTCTTCGGCGTTGATGTTGGCCACGATATATTCAAGGCCGTGCACCTTCACTTCTTTCTGCTGCTGCATGCCGATGTAGGAAGACGTGCGGATCGCGATATGGTCGGTGTGCACACCGTAGTAATCCATGATTTCCTGAACAGCGATACCGGTCGGAGTACCACCCCGCCACACACCCACGATGAATTTCGGGCGGAAGTCGCTTTGAAGGATCTTGAGACCCAGCTGGAACGAATCGTCCAGAAGTTCCTGGGCAGTTACATATTTCTTGGTAACACTCATCGTGTTCAGGCCCCTTTGGTTCCAAATAATCTGTCGCCGGCATCGCCAAGCCCTGGAACGATATAGGCTTTTTCATTCAGCCGTTCATCGATCGAGGCCGTTACAACCGGCACATCCGGGTGGGCATCCGTGAAGGTCTTGATGCCTTCAGGTGCCGCAAGCAGGCAGACAAAACGCAGGTCTTTCGCGCCGATGTCCTTGATCTCCTGCACCGCGCGGACGGCCGAATGCCCTGTCGCCAGCATTGGATCAAGCACCACGTTCAACCGGTCTGCCGTATCGACGGGTACTTTAAAGAAATATTTTGTCGGTTGAAGCGTTTCTTCGTCGCGCGCCAAGCCAATCTGACCGACCCGGGCAGAAGGGACCAGGTCGAGCATGGGGCCGAGGAGCCCGTCGCCGGCGCGCAGTACGGAAATGAAGGTCAGCTTCTTGCCTGCAAGCACGGGTGCCTCCATGGGGCACACAGGTGTGTTGATGTCGATTTTGCCAAGGGGCAGGTCGCGGAGTGCCTCATAGCCCAGGAACAACCCGATCTCGCGCAGGAGCTTCCGGAACTCCGCCGTGCTGGCCTCGCGCCGCCGCATCAGGGTCAGCTTGTGCTGGACCAGCGGGTGGTCGACAACGGTTACATTTTGGGCCATCTTTGACTCCATAGATCTGCTGAAACTGACCATTTCATAGGGAAACTGAAGGCAATTGTCGACCGAATCTTGACCAAAACGTCAAAAATGGTTGACCACGCCCCTTTGCTCTGGTTCCCTTGCGCCGTTCAGCATAAACAAGGCATAAAAGAATTGAACATTTATGTTGCCGGGGAGCAAAAACGGGCATGACTGGATTTCTGAGGAAAATTGGCGCAGCGGTGGCGCTTGGTGTTGCATTCAGCGTGAGCGCTGTGGCGGCGGACTTCACGCCTGTCCTTCTTTATGACATCGGCGGCAAGTTCGATAAATCCTTCAACGAGGCAGCCCGCACGGGCGCCGAACGCTTCAAGGATGAGACCGGCCACACCTACAAGGATTTCGAGCCCAACAGCGAAACCCAGTATGAGCAGGCGCTGAAGCGTTTCGCGCGCCGCAAGGCAGATCTGATCATCGCGGTGGGTGTTGGCTATTCGGTTGCTGTGAGGAATGTGGCGTCCAAATACCCTGACGTTCAGTTCACCGTGATTGATGCCATCATTGACCTGCCGAACGTGCAGTCGATCACCTTCAAGGAAAACGAAGGCTCGTTCCTTGTGGGCATGATCGCGGCGATGAAGACCGAATCAAACACAATCGGGTTCCTGGGCGGCATGGACATCCCGCTGATTCGCCGGTTCGAACACGGCTACCGCCAGGGTACCGAATATGTGAAGGGTGACCTGAGCTTTATCGAGAATTATGTGGGCACGACGCCTTCCGCGTGGAATGACCCGATCAAGGCGGCTGAAATGGCCCGCTCACAATATGCGCGCGGCGCGGACATCATCTTTTCTGCCGCTGGCCCGTCGGGGCTTGGCTCGATCCAGGCGGCAAAGGACACCGGCAATCTGGCCATCGGCGTGGACAGCAACCAGAACCACGTTGCGCCCGGCTTTGTGCTGACAAGCATGCTGAAGCGCGTGGATCTCGCGGTCTATCAGGCCATGAAGGCGGCCGAGACCGGCGAATGGAAGCCGGGGCACACCGTGATGGGCCTTGCCGAGGGCGGCGTTGATTTTGCTCTTGATGAATATAATGCCGACATGATCACCCCTGAGATGCAGGCGAAGCTTGATGAAGCCCGCGCGAAGATCATCAGCGGCGAGATCGTCGTGGGCGACGTTGAAGGCAGCAACAGCGGCCACTAGGCCGATTTATAAAAGCAGTAAGGGCGCCCTCAAGTCGGGGGCGAAGCATATGACCAACGCATTTGCGATCGAGGCCAGGGCGCTGTCGAAAAGTTTTGGCGATGTCAAAGCCAACGACCAGATTGCGCTGAAGGTGCCTGCTGGCACGGTGCACGGCATCGTGGGCGAAAACGGCGCCGGCAAGTCGACGCTCCTGAAGATGCTGTTCGGCCTTTATCACGCCGATAGCGGCGATATCCTTGTGTGCGGCCAGGTTCAGGACTTCACTGACCCGTCTGACGCCATGGCCGCCGGGATTGGCATGGTGCACCAGCACTTCATGCTGGTGGAACCCTTCACTGTTCTTGAGAATATCATCCTTGGGTCTGAAGGCGGCGCGAACCTTGATGCAGCAAAAGAAGCTGCAAAGGCCAAGCTTTTGATGCTTGAGGAACAGTTCGGCTTCAACCTGCCGCTGGATACGCCGGTTGAAAAGCTATCCGTTGGTGTACGGCAGCGCGCTGAAATCCTGAAGGCGCTCTATCGCGGCGCGGAAATCCTGATTTTGGATGAGCCCACAGCCGTACTGACGCCGCAGGAATGCGAGCAACTGTTCGCGCTGGTGCGGCAGCTGAAGGATCAGGGCAAAACCATCCTTTTCGTCACCCACAAGCTGCATGAAATCATGGCTGTCACTGATGATGTCACAGTGATCCGCGGGGGCAAGACGGTGGCAGAGCGAAAGACGGCAGAGACGAACCCCGAAGAGCTCGCTGAACTGATGGTTGGCGCCAAGGTTGTGCGCAAGACCGCCCGGAAGCAGCACGAGACAGAAATTGCACGCCTGCGGCTGACCGGCGTGTCTGCAGTGGGGGACCACGGGCTTGAGCTGAAGGATATCGATCTCGAGGTCTTTGACGGTGAAGTACTCGGGATCGCGGGTGTGGCAGGCAACGGCCAGACGGAACTGCTTGAAATCATCACGGGCCTGAGGCCTGTAAAAGGCGGCGTTATCCATATGGGTGGCGACATCATTGCGGATGACCAGTTGGTCACCAATCCCATCGCGCTGCGGCGGATGGGCATGGCGCATGTGGCGGAAGACCGACTCAAGACCGGCGTGGTGGAAAGCATGTCCGCGCGCGAAAACGCCATCCTGGGTTACCAGCGGGAAAAGGAATTCTCCACCCGTGGTATCCTGAAGCTGAAGGCGATTGCGGCAAAGGCTGCGGGCTATTTCGAAAGCCAGGACGTGCGCCCCCGGAACCCGGACCTGCCGATCGCGTCTTTCTCTGGCGGTAACCAGCAGAAACTGGTGATCGCGCGGGAGCTGGCGCACGACCCGCAGCTGATGGTGATCGGCCAGCCCACGCGCGGCGTGGACATTGGGGCGGTCACAAAGATTCATGACCAAATCACGGAACTCAGGAACGCTGGCAAGGCGATCCTTGTGGTGTCGGCGGACCTTGATGAGCTGCTGTCGATTTCCGATCGCATTGCCGTCATGTGCGAAGGGGAAGTCGTGGGCACCATGCGCGTTGAAGACGCGACCGAGACCAAGCTGGGGCTGATGATGGCCGGCGACAAGCGGGAGGCAAGCTGATGGCTGCGCAAAGAAAGCTGCCTTTCTGGGCTGATGCCATCCTGCTGCCGGGGCTGAACCTGTTGGCGGCCTTCCTGGTGTCGGGTCTAGTGATCTGGGGGCTGGGCGAAGACCCGTTTGCGGCCCTCAGCCTCATGATCGATGGCGCCTTCGGTTTCCAGGAAGGCGTTGGCTATACCTTCTATTATGCCACCAACTTCGTGTTCACGGGGCTTGCCGTGTCGGTTGCTTATCACGCCGGGCTTTTCAATATCGGCGGGGAAGGGCAAGCGATGCTGGGTGGGCTAGGCCTGACGCTTGCGGTGTTCCTGGTGGGTGATGCCTCGCCCGTGTTGGCGGTACTCTTGGCGATCCTGGGAGCCGCGGCTTTCGGCGCGGCCTGGGCCTTCATTCCGGCATACCTGCAGGCCAAGCGCGGCAGCCATGTGGTGATCACCACCATCATGTTCAATTTCATCGCGTCCGCGCTGCTGGCCTACCTTCTGGTTGGCCCTTTGCAGCGCCCGGGTGGTCAGATGCCGGAAAGCTCGGATTTCCCTGATGGGGTATCGCTGCTGCACCTGCAGGACCTGTTCGCCATGATTGGGTTCGAATATGAAAGCGGCCCGCTGAACCTGTCTGCTCTGATCGCCGTACTGTGTGCGGTGGGCGTATGGTTCATGCTGTGGCGCACACGCTTTGGATACGAGCTTCGTGTAGTGGGCCAAAACCAGACAGCGGCCCGCTACGCCGGTATTTCTGTCACCCGCATGACTGTGATCGCCATGATGATCTCCGGCGGGCTGGCTGGACTGATGGGCCTGAATGAACTGCTGGGCGAACAGCTGCGCCTTCTCGGTAACTTCACCCTTGGCTACGGCTTTGTGGGCATTGCGGTGGCCTTCATGGGGCGCAACCATCCGGTGGGGATTATCCTTGCAGCCATGCTGTTTGGCGCCCTTTATCAGGGCGGTGCTGAGCTGGCGTTCGAGATGCCCAATATCCAGCGCGATTATATCGTGTTGATCCAGGGGCTGGTGATCCTGTTTGCGGGTGCGATGGAACACCTGTTCCGCGATCCGGTTGAACGCGTCTTCCGAAGCTTCAGTGAAAGGAGGGCCGCCTGATGGACTTCTTTGCTGACATTATCCTGCTGCTTGATAGCACGCTAAGGACCGCCACACCGCTGGTGCTCGCGGCCCTTGCAGGGCTGGTAGCGGAACGTTCGGGCATCGTGGACATCGGCCTTGAAGGCAAGATGCTGGCGGCTGCCTTTGCCGCTGCGGCTGCTGCTGCCGTGACTGGTTCACCCTGGGTGGGAATGTTCGCGGGCGTTGGGGCTTCGGTCTTCCTCGCGCTCCTGCACGGCTGGGTATCCATCGCGCAGCGCGGCAACCAGATTGTTTCTGGCATGGCCATCAATATCGCGGTGGCGGGGCTTGCGCCCACGCTCGCGAACTTCTGGTTCCAGAAGGGCGGCCAGACACCGCTTCTGGGTGACGACGCCCGCTTCAGCACCATCACGCTGCCGTTCGCGAATGCGCTCGCGGACGTGCCAGTGATCGGTGGGCTTTATAGCGAACTGATCTCAGGCCATAACCTGATCACTTATCTTGCTGCGGCCCTTATCCCGGCAGTGGCCTGGATGCTTTATAAAACCCGCTTCGGCCTTCGCCTGCGGGCGGTGGGGGAAAACCCTGAAGCCGTGGATACAGCCGGTATTTCTGTCACACTTCTTCGCTATCAGGCGATGGTGATCGCGGGTGTGCTGTGCGGCCTGTCGGGCAGCGTACTGTCCACCGGGCTGGGCGCGGGCTTCATTCGCGACATGTCGGCCGGCAAGGGCTATCTGGCGCTGGCGGCGATGATCTTTGGCCGCTGGAAGCCGGTGCCAACGCTGCTGGCCTGCCTGCTGTTCGGTTTTGTGGACGCGCTGCAGGGTCGCCTGCAGGGCGTGGACCTGCCGCTGGTGGGCGAAATTCCGGTGCAGTTTACCATGATGCTGCCTTATGTGCTGACGGTGGTGATCCTGGCAGGCTTTGCAGGCCGTATGGATGCGCCGAAAGCAAGCGGCATCCCCTATGAGAAGGATCACTAGCATGGCGACAGACCTGAAGGTGCTGATTGACGCAGCGATTAACGCGCGTGACAAAGCCTATGCGCCATATTCGAACCATCCGGTGGGCGCCGCAGTATTGACAGAAGGCGGCCATGTGTTCGCAGGCGCCAATGTGGAGAACGCGGCCTATCCGCTGGGCACCTGCGCCGAAGGGGGTGCCATTTCGGCCATGGTACTGGCGGGCGAACGTGAGATCGCCCATGTGGTTGTCGTGGGCCCCGGTGAGGTTGCCTGCACGCCATGCGGTGGCTGCCGCCAGAAGATCAGAGAATTCGCCGGTGCAGCCGGCAAGCCCATCACGATTTGCGATAAGGACGGCAACATCCTTATCGAGACAACAAGCGCCGAGCTTTTGCCCCACGCGTTCGGTCCCGAAAATATTGACGAGGCCAAAGGGTAGACAGTCATGAGTGTATTCATTCCCCAGGAAGTCATCCGCATCAAGCGCGATGGCGGCACGATTTCTAGTGCGGACATTGAAAAGTTCGTCGCAGGCATCACCGACGGCAGCGTGACAGACGCTCAGGTTTCGGCGCTGGCGATGGCCATCTTCTTCAATGGCATGAGCCCGGAAGAGGGCGCGGCGCTGACGCTAGCCATGCGCGACAGCGGCGACGTGATGGACTGGCAGGGCTTCGGTTTTGACGCGGATGCGCCGATTGTCGACAAGCACTCCACCGGCGGGGTGGGCGACAAGGTCAGCCTGATGCTGGCGCCGATTGTGGCGGCCTGCGGCGGCTTTGTGCCGATGATCTCGGGCCGCGGCCTTGGGCACACGGGCGGCACGCTGGACAAGCTTGAAAGCATTCCGGGCTATGACCCATACCCCGACAATGAGATGTTCGCCGGGATCGTGCGCGATGTGGGCTGTTCGATCATCGGCCAGACCGGCAACCTGGCGCCTGCAGACAAGCGCTTCTACGGCATCCGTGACGTGACTGCGACGGTGGAAAGCGTGCCTTTGATTACCGCATCGATCCTGTCGAAGAAGCTGTCAGCGGGGCTGAATGCGCTGGTGATGGACGTCAAGTGCGGCAACGGCGCTTTCATGGATTCCATGGAAAAGGCCGAGGAGCTGGCGGGCAGCATCGTACGCGTGGCCACGGCTGCGGGCACGCCGACAACGGCGCTTCTGACCGACATGAACCAGGTGCTGGGTACGACAGCAGGCAATGCGGTTGAGATTTTCGAGACAATCGATTTCCTGCGTAACCCGGAGCAGGCGGACGCGCGGCTGAAGGAAATCACGCTGGCGCTGGCGGCCCATATGCTGACGCTCTCAAACGCCCAGCCGGATCTCAAGACCGCGCGCAAGAAGGCCGAAGAGGCGCTTGATGGCGGGCAGGCTGCTGAGATTTTCGCCCAGATGGTTGTGGCCCAGGGTGGCCCGAAAGACCTGTATGAACGCGCGGCTGAGCATATGCCGCTGGCAGGCGTGGTGAAACCGATCACGCTTGGCAAGGCAGGCTTTGTTGCCAGCATGGATACCCGCGCCATTGGCATGGCCGTTGTGGCGCTTGGCGGTGGCCGCACCAACCCGGCCCATGATGTGGACCACAGCGTGGGCCTCACGGGGATTTGTCAGGTCGGGGACCGGCTTGAGGCAGACCAGCCATGTGCAATGGTTTATGCTAAAACGGAAGATGCAGCCGACGCCGCAATCCAGGCGGTGCGCGCGTCCGTATCACTGAGCGAAGAGGCGCCTGAAGTTTCGCCGATCGTTGCAAAGATTATTGGAGGGTAAGACCATGGCTCGAGCCTTCATACTGGTACTGGATAGTTTTGGCATTGGCGCCGCACCGGACGCCGACCGCTGGGGCGAGACTGATGCCGACACCCTTGGCCATATCGCTGACTGGTGCGCGGCCGGGAATGTGGCCCATGATCGCCCAAACGCCGGGCCGATCAAGCTGCCCAACATGACCAAACTGGGCCTCGGCAAAGCCGCTGAGCTGGCTACGGGGCGCGAGCCCAAAGGCATGGAATATGCGGGTGAAATCACCGGCATGTATGCGGCTTGCGCCGAAGAAAGCTTCGGCAAGGACACGCCATCCGGTCACTGGGAAATGGCGGGTGTGCCGGTCAGGTTCGACTGGGGCTATTTCCCGCCTGAATACCCAAGCTTCCCCGATGCCCTGATTGCCAAGCTGGTGGAGCGCTGCGGCCTTCCCGGTGTGCTGGGCAACAAGGCAGCGTCGGGCACAGTGATCCTGGATGAGCTCGGGGACGAGCATATGGCCACGGGCAAGCCTATTGTCTACACGTCTGCTGACAGTGTGTTCCAGATTGCGGCGCACGAGCAGACTTTCGGGCTGGAGCGCCTCTATGAAGTGTGCGCTGTGGCGCGCGAGCTGGTGGATGACTATAATATTGGCAGGGTGATCGCCCGCCCGTTCGTGGGCAAGGACGGCAAGTTCGAGCGCACGGGTAACCGAAAAGATCTGGCAACGCCGCCACCAAAGCCAACGCTTCTGGAGAAGCTGGAGGAAGCTGGACGCGAAGTGATTTCCGTTGGCAAGATTGCCGATATTTTTGCCCATAAGGGGCTGACACAGAAGATCAAGGCCAATGGGCTTGAGGCCCTTTTCAAGGCGACGCTCGACCAGCTTGAAGGCGCGCCTGACGGCTCGCTGACGTTCGTGAACTTCGTGGATTTTGACCAGAGCTTCGGCCACCGCCGCAATGTGGCGGGATACGCGGACGCGCTTGAGTATTTCGACAAGCGGCTGCCAGAGTTTCTGGACCGCATGCGCGACGATGATCTGGTGGTGCTGACGGCGGACCACGGCTGTGACCCGACATGGCCAGGCACTGATCACACGCGCGAGCACGTGCCCTTCGTGGCCTACGGCCCCAGGCTGAAGCCGGGCAGCGCAGGCGTTCGCAAAAGTTTCGCAGACATCGGCCAGACTGTGGCCACACATTTGGGGATCGCGCCTCTGGAAGACGGGACCAGCGCGATCTGACAATCATTCTGCCAAGGGGGAGTTTCATGGTAAGAATACTGGTGGCGCTAGGTGCGCTTGTGATGATGTTGGGGCAACCAGCCCAGGCCTATGGCCCAACCGGGCACCGGGTGGTCGCTGAGCTGGCTTCAAAGCACCTCAGCCCAGAGGCTGCGGCGGCAGTGAAGGAAATCCTAGGGGACGAGTTCATGGCGGAAGCCGCGAACTGGCCGGACGAGATGCGCTCGAGCCCGGATGAGTTCTGGCGCCGGACTGCTTCGCCCTACCACTACATCAACCTGCCGGATGGCCAGACCTATGAAGAGAGTGTGAAGAACCCGGCGGGTGATGCCGTCACGGCGCTCGCTGCCTTCACCGCAACGGTAAAGGACAAGACAGCCTCGCCTGAAGAGCGCAGGAAAGCCCTGTGTTTCATCATCCACATCGTTGGTGATTTGCACCAGCCGCTTCACGCGGGCCGGGCCGAAGACTGGGGCGGCAACCGCATCGACGTGGTCTGGTTTGAGGAAATGAGCAACCTGCACAAGGTGTGGGATGAGGACATCATCAACCACAAGCTCCTCTCGTTCACAGAGTGGGTGCGTTTCCTGGACCCCAAGATCAAGCCAGAGCAGGTCACCGACTGGCAGGACAGTGAGCCACTTGACTGGGTGCGTGAACTGATCGCCATGCGCGGCGAGATCTATAATGTGGGCAGTGGCATTCTCAGCTACGACTATGTCTATAGATATACGCCGGTGATCAAAACCCAGCTTTCCAAGGGCGGTATCCGCCTCGCGGGCTACCTGAACAAGATGTTCGCGGAAGACTAGGCTGGGCCGGAAAGGCTAAACGAATCGGATAATCGAAGCGATTAGAAAGGAGGCGAATTTGCCTCCTTTTTTTGTGCCATCAGCAAGGCCGCCCTTTTAATGCAAGCTCCTTAAACCGCAGTTTCCGGTCGCACCTGTGCCTTTTGGACCACGGTCTTGAAGATAAAAAAGTTAATGCCTTTTTAAGGGTTTCTAGGAATCTTGACACTTTCGTCAAAAAACTGAAATGAACGGCATATAGAAGGTCCCGTGACGCACGTTAGCGCGCCCTTGCGACCGGTCTTGACCTTTTGGTCAGGATTTGGTTTGTTGGTGCGCAGTTTTGTGTGGGAACTTTTAAACAGCGAAATAGTTGTTCAAGCATTCGCCTCAAAGGGGC
>JBNKYQ010000105.1:0-10238 GCA_050300975.1 Kordiimonas sp. | reverse complement strand
CACTTTTTGCACCACTTCTCATGTTCAAACTCAGCTAAGTTGTAATCGGACTGAGGAGCAGAGATTATAATGTGTTGGGGCTCACCTAATGGAGCATGATAAATGCCTTTGTCATCTTTTCCGCCCTTGGCGGCACAACCGGGTCGCTGATAACCGGCGCCATCTTTGAAAATGTCGGGGGCACGCAGGCCTTCTACCTGTCCCTTATCCCCATGACGCTACTACTGTTCACGCTTTTCCTGTTTCGCAAAAGCACAGCGCCGAGCACGGAGGCACCCTAAATCAGCCTGCCCACGGGATTTTATTTGAGCGATCGTTCAAATAAAACGCGGCCTGCAAAATTCCTGTCATCTGCGCATGGGACTTTGCCTATCAAAACACCCGACCACGGGTCCGTTTAGAGAAAAGGCAATCCGTTGAAAAAACTTCTTTCCCTTGTCGTCCTGATGGCAGGCCTTTTGCCCGCATCAGCCGCGCCCGAAACCCAAACCGAAACCGTGATCCTGATCACCATCGACGGCCTGCGCTGGCAGGAAGTCTTCACCGGCGTTGATCCGGCCTTCTTTGATCAGGAAGCCTATATCGCGCACAAAAAGCACCATGCTGATTTCAAAGCCCGGTACGGAGCAACAACGCCTGAAGCCCGGCGCCAGGCCCTGATGCCCTTCTTCTGGTCAACGCTGGTGCGCAACGGCCAGCTATATGGCAACCGCCACAAGGGCAGTATCGGTCACGTGACCAACCGCTATCATTTCTCCTACCCGGGCTATTCGGAAATCCTGACAGGCATCGCCGATGACGCGCGCATCACGTCAAACGACAAGGTGTTGAACCCCAACCGTAGCCTGCCCGAATGGCTTATCGCCATGCCAGCCAACAGGGGCAAGGTGGAAGCCTTCGGGTCATGGGATGTCTTCCCCTATATCCTGAATGAAGAACGGTCAGGCGTGCCGGTGAACGCGGGCTTCGAGACCTATGCGCCGCAGGGTGACGCCAAGGTCGCCTTCCTCAACGAGCTTCAGGGCGAAATCCCCAGCCCATGGGACACCGTGCGGTTGGACGCTTTCACCATGGGCTTTGCCCGCGCGGCCCTGAAGCGCGACAAGATGCGCTTTGTCTATATCTCCCTTGGGGAAACCGATGACTTCGCCCACGACGGTCACTATGACCAATATGCCGAAGCCGCCAACCGCAGCGACGCTGCCATCGCGGATCTCTGGGCCTGGCTACAGGCGGATGACCGCTATCGCGACAAGACCACCCTTCTGATCACTACAGACCATGGCCGCGGCAGCGAGAGCCTTGAAGAATGGCGCTACCACGGCAGGTTCCCTTACAAGAAGGAAGACGGCACGGAAGCCATCAGCCAGTTCCCGGGTGACGGCGCCGTCTGGATGGCGGCCATCGGCCCCGACACGCCAGCCTTAGGCGAGATTACCGGTGGCCCGGAAGTGACCTCAAGCCAGATTGCGGCCACCGCCGCCCGGTTCCTTGGCTACACCTATGAAAGCGATCATCCGGCGCTTGAAGCCGGCAGCCCCATTAGCGGCATGATGGAACCCAAAATCGTCAACGCCAGATAAGCCCGACGCCAGATAAAAAAAGGCGGGGCAATTGCCCCGCCAGGTCTGCTGATGGAAGGGTTCCGCCACCCACCTGAGGGAGGTTTCAGGAAGGGGAAAGGTGGCTCAGCAGCAGAGATTTCTCGAATATGGGCATGCCTTCTTCGTCCCGCGCCTGCAGAACAATCAGGGGGTCTGGCACATTCCAGTCGATCTCGATCACACCGAAATTCACTTTCGTATACATGCACCCCGGCAGTCGGTAGGCGTTCGGGCTCATGTTATGCCAGGTCTGCGTCAGCCCAGAGGATGTGAAATCATAAAGCGGGTACGGCACATGATCGTCCTGGCGCGAAATTTCCGCCCAGTGGGTATCACCGCTGATGAACAGCACCCCGTTCGCCCGTGTCTTGGAAATCAGGTCGATCATACGTTGGCGTTCGTTCGGGAACAGGCTCCAGGCCTCCCAGCCCGGGAAGGTGGAAATGAACTGCAGGCTTGAGCCGATGATCCGAAGCTTCGCGGGTTTCCTGAGCTCGCCTTCAAGCCAGGCCCACTGTTTTTCACCCAGCATGGTCGCGCCCGCGTCCGTCACGGGCAGATAGGGCCCCAGTGCCATCTGGTCACGGCGCTTGGCCTCTGCCTCGCTGACATGCCTGAGCGGGCTACGGTTCCAGCGGAGGTCCAGCATGATTACCTGCACGCGCTCGTGCGCAGGGCCATACTCATAGGAATGATAAATGCCGTCATCCGCGCGCCGACGGGTGCCGCCTTCGTCGCCCCAGAACTTCAGGAACAGGTCTTTGGACTGTTCTTTCATGGGATACTCGCGGCCTGCGTCATTTTCGCCATAGTCATGGTCATCCCAGGTGGCAATGATCGGCGTATCTTTGCGCAGCTGGGCAAAGCCTTCCTTGGCTGCCAGCTGGCGATATTTGTCTGCCAGCAAGTCCATATTGCGGGTGTCGCCGTAGATATTGTCCCCCAGCATCACAAAGAGATCCGGATCAAGCTCGCGGATGGGCTTCCAGATCGGCTGCTTCTTGCCTTGATGCGCGCAGGAGCCAAACAGAATGCGAGACAGGCGCTTGTCGGAGGATGCGGCCTGTTGCGCGGAGGCCTCAATCTTCGGCAGCCCCACCATCAGTGCCGCGCCTGCAGCCCCCATCAGTTTCAGTGTATCGCGTCTTGTGGTCATCAAACTGCTCCTGGTATCGCGGAAGAAAAAGCGGCAGGCGGCCTTAGCCACCTGCCAGTTGGTTCACCATAGTCCGCCGTTGGGAATGCTAGAACTTCAGCGTCAGGTTCGCTGTAACCTGGCGATCCGCACCGATGAAGTATGAACCCGGCGTACCGCCACCCAGATAGTTCTTATCCAGAAGGTTGGTCACATTCAGGCTCACGTCCACCGCTTGAACACCCGGGATCACGCCCTCGTCCAGCGAATAGCCAACCCAGGCGTCTACCAGCGTGAAGCTATCCAGCTCCTGTGTGTTGGCGAAGTCACCGAAGCGGCTACCAACATGCTTGGCGGAGATACCTGCGCGCAGGCCTTCGTTGGCGTAGGAAAGCGTACCTACCATCTGGAACTCAGGCGCCAGGGCAACCTTGTTGCCTTCAACAACATCAGCCGTGGTGTCGCTATATTCGCTGTTGTTGATCGTCAGCGAGCTATAGAAGTTCCAGTAATCAGCGAAATCAGCGGAGATGCTGGCCTCAATACCCTTGGATTTGATACCGCCCACGTTGAGGTAAGTGCCTTCACCTTCCTCGAGATAGTCGATACCGCTGGTACCGTCGCCTGCAGATACGAAGGTGATGCGGTTGTTGAACTTGATGTAGTAACCGGTCAGCGTTGCACGCAGCCAGCTGTTCGAGTAGCGCAGGCCGATGTCGAAGTTGTCGGCTGTCTCGCCCTTGAGATCCGGGATATTCGGGTTGGAGGCGCTGGCGCGACCTTCAATCACGTTATCCTTGATGGCTGCGAAGTTCTGGCTGAAACCACCAAAGACCTCGAGGTTGTCTGTGGCGTTATACACCACACCGGCGGTGAACAGGAGGTCAGAATCACTGCCCAGTTCCTGCTTGGCTTCGTTGCCGAAATTATCCTCGCGGGCAAGGTCCACGAAGAATTTCTTGATGCCGCCCCTGAGGGTCAGGTCACCGATCTCGAACGTGTCTTCAGCATAGAGCATGATGGTATCGGTCTGGAACGTACGGTCATACTGGCGCCAGTATTCGGTCTCATCAAACTCGATACCAGCCAGGATGTTGGTGCGTTCGTGCCAGGTGCGGTATTCGTCGCGGGTATTGTCTTCCCACCACAGGCCAGCGCGCAACGTGTTGCTTTCGCCCATGCGGTAAGCCGCATCAGCGGTCACGCCAAAGCGTTGCTTGCCGTAGTTGGTGTGACGGTAGGACCCAACAGGGATCGCCGTGGCGTCATAACAAGCCGGGTTGTTGGCAGGTGAGCCGCCGCCATATGGGAAGGTCAGCGTTGCCGTACAGTCAGCGTTTGGCGCCAGCGGGTTGCCGTCGTTATCTGTGAAAGTATAAGCGCCCGCAATGCTGCCGCCATAGATGGCGCCGTTTGATTGCTCGTCACCGCCGGAGACAGCCACCAGGTAAGGAGGCGTCCAGTCACCGCGACCCCAGTTGTCGTGGAAGTAAGGCGCAACAGTGAAATCAAGGTTTTCACCCTTATATTCAGCTTTCACATAGGCGAACCAGTTCTCGCGCAGCGTGCCCCAGCCCGGACGGTAAACCTGGTCAACATATGGAACACCAGTGACCGTGTCGGTCAGGCGGTCCCAATCCGGGTCTTCTTCGAACTGGGCGATGGAAATGCGCTGGTAGTTGTTTTCCCAGGTATCATCCCAGGAAAGACGGCCTGTGAAGGTCCATTCGTCCTGCTCGGACACGATCTTGGCGGCGAAGTGGTCGCGGTCTGTGCCGCCTGCGTTGCCGATCCAGGCGTCGTTGGATTGGGTCGAGTAGCTAAAGTAGGCGCTGGTGCCTTCGGCGAATTCGCCAGTGTCATAACGGAAGAAGTACCGCTGGGCGTTGTTTTCACCGAAGCTCAGGCCCGCCCAGAAGCGGCGCTCTTCATAAGGGTTGCTGGTTTGGAAATCGATGGTGCCGCCAAGCGCTTCGTGGGAAGGCGATGCAATATCGGCTGTACCCTGGGAAACGATCGCGCGCGCCAGGTTTTCACTGTCGATGTATCGGTTGGCTTTCGCACCACCGCCATAGTTGGAGTTACCGTTCGGGAGACCATCAATGGTCATGCCGACCTGCTGTTCGGACAGGCTTACGGTAAAACCGCGTACGGACAGGCTGGTGGACCAGTCATCAGACCCAAAAGTACCACCTTCGGAGACAAAGATGCCCGGCAGATTGTCGATCACCGACAGAACGCTTGCGGCATCAGGTTCCTGATCCAGCATCACAGGGTCTGTGGCGTTATTCGCAAAGGTGGTTTTGCGGGCTGAAACAATGATTTCCTCGAAACCGGCAGCGTCGTCATATGCGGCTTCCGTCGCCGCTTCTTCCGCAACAGCTGCTGTCGACACAGCAAGAATGCTGCATGCCCCAAGAAGGGCAAATTTATTTGATCTGAGTGTCATAATCCTGAGCCTTTGAGTGTTTACAATTGTTCTCTATTTTTATTGAATACATGTTCAATAAAAATCTCGCAGGCGTGTTAATGCGCTGAAAGAATTACGCTTTGGTGACAGTTTCATGAGAGTTCAGAAAAATCTCGGAGGCGTGAGCAACCCATTGAAAAGGCTTACTGTAAGGCATGCCACAGCGTGTTCAGAAGGGCGGTCCGGTGGGGTTTCAGGGGATATATGACTGATCGGTCAGTCAGGACCAGGCGCGGATGTAACGATCAAAGCTCGATTCGACCTGACAGCGAATCTCATCCAGAGGTGGCGGCTTGCTGGCGGTCGCTGACCGGAGCCAAAATCCGTCAATAAGCGACGCAAAAATCTCACCGCCCGGGACGACCGCTTCGGGCACCACGAGCGCTCCAAGTTCATGCCTGAGGTTCGACAGAAGCCGCCTGTTATAGATACGCTGCAGCCGTTTCAGTTCAGGGGCGAAAGGCACCTGCGCCCAGAAGGCCAGCCAGGCACGTACGATCTGCGGTTCATATTGCTCATCATCAAAGTTGGTCGCAACGATGGCAGACAGCCGTTCCCGTGGGGTATTGGCATTCTGGAGCCGCTTGAGGAAGGCGTCATGCAGCTCAAACAGCACCCGCGCCATGGTGGCCTCAAGAAGCGCCTGTTTGCCGCCAAAATAGTGCGAGATGATGCCCACTGAGAGCCCGGCTTCCTTGGCGATCCGCCCCACCGTGGTATCAGCGTAGCCCACGCTTGCGATGGTGCGGATAGTGGCGTCTATCAGCTGTTGACGCCGGATGGACTGCATTCCAACCTTAGGCACATCTATCCCTTTGCTTTTTATGGATACTTCTTGCTGCCACAGCGCCCATGGCATGGTCAAATCATTAGTGCGCAGACAATGGGTTACGCGCCTGTCGCTTGGCCAGGAGGCACAGAAGGAACAGCATCAGGTGCCCTGCCCCCAGCATGATGAAAACAGCATCATGCCCCCAAACACCGGCCAAAAGGCCAATCGCGAGCGGCCCTAAGAAGGACCCTTTACTGTTAAGAAGCAGCAGCCCCCCGCTTGCCGCCAATCGGTCCTCATCGGCGAGCTTGTCATGAACCAGCGACACCGACAGCGCATAAAGCGGCAGCGACGTACCGCCGAACATAACGGCCAGAGCAATCATGCTCTGGAAAGAAAATGGGAGCAGAAGCAGGAAAGCGCTGACTGCAGCCAAGAGCGCACAGGCCGCAAAAACACGGCCCCGCCCCAGGGCGTCCGACAGCAAGCCAACGGGATACTGGAACAAGCCGCCGCCAACGATGAAGGCCGCAACAAACAGGCTGACCTGCCATTCATCCAGCCCTTGGGCATGAGCCACTATAGCCGTGAGACCGAACACTGCACCAAAACTGACCCCGACAACAAGCGTACCCAGGAAACCCAGCGGGCTTGCCTCAAGCACCGTCAGCAATGGCATGCGCGCGTTGTGCCCGTCGCTGAAGGGGGCCCGCCTGCCCCAAATGACAAGAAGCGCGGCCACCAGCATCGCCAGGGCCATGGCATAAAACACCCTGCCCCCATCCAGCCCGTGGATATTCATGAAAAGGGGGCCAGCACCGGCACCCAAGAACCAGCACACCATATAAAGGCTGAACAGGCGGGCGCGGTTGGCAGCCCCTGCCATAAGATTGAACCAGCTTTCGACAATCACATAGTGGCAGGCGACCGCAAAACCCGTGACCAGCTGAAGCACACCCCAGGCCCAGAAATTATCGGTAAAGGCAAAGCCGAACAGGCCCAGTGCGGCCACAATCGCGGCCACCGTAAAGAGACCTATATGGCCGAACCGCCGGATCAGCGCTGGCCCCATGGCAGCACCGGCCAGAAGCCCTGCGAAATAGGCAGCCACAAGGAACGCCGGTGCGGTACTTCCTGTGTCTGCCATCCCGGCCCTGTAGGCGACCACGGTTCCCTGCAGGCTGGCAACAGCGACAAACAGCAGGACCGCCAGAAACACATGGGTCAGGCTCCGGGCGTTCATACCATGGTCTTTCTGGCCCTGGTCTTTCTGGCTCTGGTGCAACACAACTTCCTTCTTTCGGGACAACGGATCGATAGGGGTCCTCTAAGCCCGGAATATGTATCTTTTTTTAAATTGAACAGATATTCAATAAAAAACCAGATGCGCTGTTGGCAGCATCCGGTTAGCACCATTTCCTGGTCCCGACATTCAGACCGAACGCATCAACCAGTCATCAAGCGCCTGGGCTACCTGGTCTGGCGCTTCGGCAGGCGCCATATGACCTGCCCCGTCAAAGACAGTAAGGACTGAGCCCTTTATACTAGCCGCAATCTCTTCATGCTGGGATGGTGGGCTCCACTGGTCTTCCGACCCTGTAGCAACAAGGGTTGGGACATCGATGCTCGAAAGCACATCCTCAACATCCGGCCGGGCGAGAAGGGCTTCGGTCTGGGCCTCAAAAGTGCCAAGGCCGGCGTCACAACACATTTGGTGGAGTGTTTTCATCAGGGTCCGGTTGGCCCTGTGGTGTTCCGCAACCATGGGCGGAAGCCAGGCATCGACCAAGGCCGTTATCCCCTTCTCGCGCCCGATATCCCGAAGTGCGTACCGTTTTTCCTGCTCACCTGGCTGTCTGGGGTGAATGCCCGTATCCAGAAGCGCTACACCGACAACGCGCTCAGGCGCGATCCGGACGATCTCAAGAGCAATGCGCCCGCCCATCGAATGGCCAACAAGGTTGAAAGTCTCAGGCGCGGCAGCCAGCACCCGGCGCGCCATTTCCTCAAGGGTATTCGCAAGCCCATACCCGCCTATTGCCTGCACGCCGCCGGACGTCATGGAGCTGATAACGCCCGACCATATGCGAGCATCACAGATCAGTCCGGGGAGCAAAAGAGTGGGGTGACAGGTCATGCGTCTTCTCCGGTATTATCAGCCCTTGGACGACAGATAATCGATAGCACCCCTGATTGTCACCAGTTGTACTGCATCTTT
The DNA here is from genome assembly GCA_050300975.1 of Kordiimonas sp. GTDB lineage: Bacteria > Pseudomonadota > Alphaproteobacteria > Sphingomonadales > Kordiimonadaceae > Kordiimonas. The sequence goes on along the minus strand of JBNKYQ010000105.1, from coordinate 2,039 downwards.
GTCAGGGATATCCACCCCCAGCCGATCATGAAGGGCGATCACCAGGTTCATGATATCCATCGAATCCAGGTCCAGCGCGTCCCGGAGGTCGGCGTCTTCTGCCACACCGTCAAGGCTTGCATCTGGTGCGATGTTCATGAGTTCTTCTTCAAAAGCGCGCTTCAGCGCCTCAGCGGTCATGGGGGTGCTCATAATGCCTCCGGTTTCTGTAATAGCGTTTCAATCTCGCGCAGGAACAGCGCCCCGCGCCTGCCGTCGCCAACTCTGTGGTCCGCCGCCAGCGTGACAATCGCCGTGGGTGCTGCCATAAGCGCCCCATCCTTGGCCAGAGCCCGCTCTTCCACCGTGCCGAAGCCAACGATGGCCACCTGCGGCGGATGAATGACACCGTAAACTTCATCCACGCCGCGGTCACCAAGGCTGGTGATCGTGATCGTCGGGTCCGAAAGTTCCGATCCTTTGAGCCCACCCGCGCGCACCCGGGCAACAAGGTCACGCATGCTGGCCATCAGGTCACTAAGCGGCAGGCTGGCGGTATCGTGGATCGCCGGCGCGATCAGGCCACCACCGCGCACGGCCACGGCGACGCCGCAGTGGATCGCCGCGCTTGGGGTGAAGGTGTCATTCTCATAAAAGCCGTTCATATCCGGGAATTCTTTGAGCGCCATCGCCACGGCCTTCACCAGAAGTGCGCCCATCAGCAGCCGGTCCGAAGGCTCGCGCGACCCGTTATAGTTATCGAGCCAGGCGCTTGCGGCCCGCAGGTCGATCTGGTGCCTCAGATAGTAATGCGGGATTTCCCGTTTGGACCGCGCCATCGCCCGACCAATGGCCTTGCGCATCTCGGTAAAATCGATGCCGGAAGTGCGCGTAGCTTTCTGCGCTGCCGCCTTGGGGGCACCTTCAAGATCACGGCTGGTGACCGCACCCTCCGGCCCCGTGCCCTTGATGGTAGCGAGGTCGATGCCTCTCTCTGCCGCCAGCTTGCGAGCCGCGGGAGATGCTCTCTCCCGTCCGGCGCTTATGGGGGTAGGTGTCGCAACTGGCGCTGCAACTGGTGCAGGTGGCAGCTCTGGTTCTGGTTCTGGCTCTGGTTCTGGTGCAGGCTCTGGCTCAGGCATGGGCCCAGGCGCTGCCTCAGCCGCTGACATATCGCCGATTTCGGCAAGTGGCGTGCCCACCGGCACGGTTTCGCCCACCCCAACCAGCAGCTTGCCAACGGTGCCCGCCTCGAACGTCTCGATCTCAATCGCGCCCTTCTGGGTTTCGACCACCGCGACGGTGTCACCCTTCTTGACCACGTCACCCGGCGCGATCATCCATTCCACCAGCGTGCCGGCCTCCATGTCGGCGCCCAGGGACGGCATTTTGAAAAGCCCCATACGCGCCCCCTACCGGCCCATGGCGGCCTTGGCCGCGGCAATGATCCGGTCCACTTGCGGCAGCGCCGCGTCTTCCAGATGCTTCGGGTATGGGATCGGGATTTCCGCTGAGCACACCCGCTCAACCGGCGCGTCCAGCTCCCAGAAAGCCCCTTCCATAATCCGGGCAGATACTTCCGCCGCCAGGCTGCCCGTGAGCCAGCCTTCATCCACAACCACCGCCCGCCGGGTTTTCGAAACGGTTTCAAGGATCGCGGCGTTATCAAGCGGGCGCAGCACACGCAGGTCCAGCACCTCGGCGTCGATCCCCTCGCCCGCCAGCACTTCCGCTGCCTCCAGCGTTTTCGGCAGAGACCCACCATAAGTGATCAGGCTGATATCCGTGCCCGCGCGGCGAATGGCGGCAGAGCGCAGGTCGGTGGTCGCGGACACATCCAGCGGCTCGGTCCGGCCATAGAGCATGACATGCTCGAAAATAATCACCGGGTCCGGGTCCTCAAGCGCGGGGGCCAGCATCGCGTAGGCATCCTGCACTGTCGCGGGCGCCAGCACCCTTAGCCCCGGGATATGGGCGAACCAGTTTTCAAGGCTGTGGGAGTGTTGGGCGGCAAGCTGCTTGCCGGCCCCCGTCGCCATGCGAATAACAATCGGCACCCC
>JBNKYQ010000104.1:0-10254 GCA_050300975.1 Kordiimonas sp. | reverse complement strand
CAATGAGCTGGCGTCCTCGATCAAGGAAAAAGGCCTCCTGCAGCCGATCCTGGTGCGCGAGCTTGGGCCGGAGAAATACCAGATCGTGGCGGGCGAGCGGCGCTGGCGCGCGGCGCAGAAAGCCGGCGTCCATGAAGTGCCGGTGGTTGTGAAGGAACTGAATGACACGGAAGTTCTTGAGATCGCGATCATCGAGAACATCCAGCGTCAGGACCTGTCGGCGATTGAAGAGGCCATGGCCTACAAGCGCCTGATGGAAGAATTCAAGCACACCCAGGAAGCGGTCGCTGAAGTGGTGGGCAAAAGCCGCAGCCATGTGACCAACCTGCTCCGCCTTCTGGGCCTGCCTGAAAAAGTGCAGACAATGGTGGGCGAGGGCAAGCTTTCCATGGGCCACGCCCGTGCGCTGATCGGCGCGGATGACCCGCTCACGCTTGCAAAACGCGTGGTGGCCGAGGGGCTTAGCGTCCGCCAGACCGAGGCGCTTGCGAACGAGGCCAAAGGCAAACAGAAGCGCAGCCCGAGGCCGGGCGGCACCGGCAGCGCCAGCGCCAAGAAGGACCAAGAAGGACGCCGACACGGTCGCGCCCTGACGGCGGCAGTGGGCATGAAAGTGGCCATCGACCATGAAGGCGAGGGCGGCAAGGTCACCATTTCATATGAAACGCTCGAGGATCTGGACGAGCTCTGCTCTAAGCTGGGTGTTTGCGGGTTTTAATCTCGGATGAAAGTCCTTCGCTGACGCTCAGTGTACTTTCATCCGGTATAGAATAGGAACCGACCAGGGGCTGATCCCTGGTCGGTTTTTCTTTTATTTCAGCGGTTTAGGCGCTTTTCAATCGCGTCCCATATGTCGGCTTCAAGCTTCACGCCGTCAAAGCGGTTCACGGCCTGCAGGCCTGTGGGCGAGGTGACGTTGATTTCCGTCAGCCAGTTGCCGATTACGTCGATGCCCACGAAAATCAGGCCTTTTTCCCGAAGCGCTGGGCCGATGCGGTCACAGATTTCCTGCTCGCGCGGCGTCAGGTCGGATTTTTCGGCCCGTCCACCCACCACCATGTTGGAGCGGATTTCGCCTTCGGCAGGCACGCGGTTGATGGCGCCCACGGGCTCGCCGTCGACCAGGATGATACGTTTGTCGCCCCGCACGACTTCTGGCAGGAATTTCTGCACCATCACCGGTTCACGGCTGCCGATCAGGAACAGTTCCATCAGGCTGGAGAGGTTCGGGTCGTCCGGTTTCACGTGGAACACGCCCGCGCCCCCGTTGCCGTAGAGCGGCTTGACGATGATATCCCCATGCCGCTTGCGGAAGGCTTTCACATCCGCCTCGTTCCTGGTGATCATGGTGGGCGGCATCAGGTCCGGGAATTCGGTGACAAACAGCTTCTCGGGCGCGTTCCTGACTTCCGCGGGGTTGTTGACCACCAGCGTATCCGGGTGGACAAGGTCCAGCAGGTGGGTGGCGGTGATGTAGGCCATGTCGAACGGCGGGTCCTGGCGCATCAGCACCACATCCATGTCCTTGAGGTCGATGATCTCCGCGTCGCCAAGGCTGAAGTGATTGCCCCGTTCGCGCCGCAGCATCATGGGCCGGGCGTGTGCCTGCACCTTGCCTTCATCGAAAAACAGGTCTTCCGGCTGATAGTGCCACAAATGATAGCCGCGGTCCTGGGCCTCAAGCGCCATGACAAACGTGCTGTCGCCGTCAAAATTGATATCTTCGATGGGGTCCATTTGAACCGCTACTTTAAGAGCGCTCGCTGTCATTAACGTTTCCTCTAGAGAATTCTCAAAACTTAAAGTGTTACTTGAACTTGGAGCTCAGCCTTCAGGTCGCCAGGCATCCTTGATATGGGACGGCAGGCTGCCGGGTACAATGGCTATCACATCGAACCGGACAGACGCGTTCATTTCTTTGTGACGCGCCAGCCAGTCGAGCGCCGCCTTCTCGATCCGGCCTCGCTGGCGGAAAGTGACAGATTCCCGGGCTTGTACGTCGGTTTTCCGGCTTTTTACCTCCACAAAGACAACAAGCTTTCCTTTTCTGGCGACCAAATCAATTTCACCATAGGGCGAGCGGTAGCGTTCAGCCACGATCGTGTAGCCCTTAAGGCGCAGGAACCAGGCAGCGAAAGCCTCGGCCTTGCGGCCCCGTGCTTCTGCCTGTTGCCGTGCCCCGGTCATGCTATTTGCCTGAAAGCTCGAGCGCGCGATTATAGATCGCCTTTTTCTTCTCGCCCGTGATCTCGGAAACAAAAGCAGCGGCTGACTTTACGCTCATGTGCTTCAAGGCCGCCTCAAGAAGATGCTCGGTGTCCATGTCAGACCCGCCGCCCGCGTCCGCCACATGGGCAGGTGGGCCGATCACCACAACGCATTCACCCTTGGGCGCGCCTTCTTTGGCATATTCAGCCGCCAGATCAGCCAGCGTGCCGCGCTTCACTTCCTCGAATTTCTTGGTCAGCTCCCGGCACACGGCCACGAAGCGATCGCCAAGCACGGTTGCTGCGTCGGCCAGGCATTCGGGCAGGCGTCGGGTGCTTTCATAGAACACCAGGCTCGCGTGGGTTTTGGCCTCAGCCTCAAACCAGCTTTGACGCGCCCCTGATTTGTTGGGCGGAAAGCCCATGAAAAGGAAGCGGTCTGTCGGCAGGCCCGCGAGCGTCAGCGCCGTGATGGCCGCGCATGCGCCAGGAATAGCGGTCACATAAAGCCCGGCATCCTGTGCTTCGGCGACCAGCTTATAGCCTGGGTCGGAAATCAGCGGCGTGCCCGCGTCCGAGACAAGCGCGATGCGCTCGCCCGCTTCGATGCGGGCCAGCAGTTTGGGCCGTTCGCGCGCGCCGTTATGTTCGTGATAGGGACTGAGGGGTTTCTTGATCAGCTTGGCGGTCAGAAGTTTCGCGGTTACGCGCGTGTCTTCGCAGGCGATATGGTCAACGCCCGTCAGGACGTCAAGCGCGCGCTCTGTAATGTCGCCCAGGTTGCCAATCGGCGTCGCGACAATATAAAGCCCTGCCGGCAGCTTCTTCTGTGACCCGATTTCAGCCATTTTTATGATCCACTATGTGTTGCAGAGGCATCACCGGCAGCCGGTTTCCCGGATACGGTCGGACATCCTCCTAAGCCACTGATTTACAGGCGCCCTGTTTATCAGTAGGGTCAGCGCAAACAGGGGTTTGTGCTGATACGGTTGGGCCCCAGATAACACCAAGGTTGGTCATGGTTGCAAGTAAGTTTCTGAAAGACTTGAAGGTGGCGGCGGCGCTTATGCTCTGCGGCCTCCTTGCGGCTTGCGGCGGCGCGGACCAGGCGCCGGTCACCCGCGCGCCAACGCCGGTGAAAGCCGAAAGCCAGGCCGCAGACCAGCCGCAACAAGCTGATCAGGATTATCCGCAGGTCAAGGAAGCTGACGCAAGCCCCGTCCGCATCGCTGTGCTGCTGCCGCTTACGGGCGCAGAAGCGGGAACCGGCCAGTCGCTTCTGAATGCCGCAACCATGGCGCTTTTTGATGCTTATGATCCGCGCCTGACGCTCTTGCCGTTCGACACAAAGGCTGAGGGCTTGGCCACTGAGGCCGCTGCCCGGCAAGCGTTAGATGCCGGGGTGGATATTGTTCTTGGACCGCTGCTGGCGGGCAATGTGCAGATCGCGGGTGAGATTTTCGGCCCCATGGGCATTCCGGTGATTGGGTTTTCGAACGATAGCCGGGTGGCGGCGCCCGGCCGCTATATCATGGGGTTCCTGCCGGAACAGGAAGTCCAGCGCGTGGTGGATTATGCCGTGACGAAGGGCCATACCAAATTCAGCGCGCTGATCCCGGAAGGACGCTATGGCGAACGGGTCCGCGCAGCTTTTGGTGATGCCGTCAGCTTTGATAGCGCCGCCGTAGTCGCGCTTGAAAGCTACCCACCGGACCCGGACGCCGTGTTTGAACCGGTCAAGGAGCTGGCGAACTATGACCAGCGGCGCAAGAACCTGCGCGACGAGATCAGCACACTTCGCGCACTGCGCGACGACGTGACCGACGAAATCGCCGACCGGCTGGCCAAAGCCGAAGAACTGGAACCCGTCGGGTTCGATGCCGTGCTGGTGCCGGAAGGCGGGGCGCTCCTCAGAACGCTTGGCCCGCTTCTGCCCTTTTATGAGGTTGATCTCGGCCAGGTGCAGCTTCTGGGTACAGGGCTGTGGAATGACCCAAGCCTGATGGATGAACCGCCGCTTCATGGTGGCTGGTTCGCGGCGCCCGAACCCGCGCGGCCCGAAGCCTTCATGACCCGCTATGAAGACCTGTTCGGCAGCCGCCCGCCACGCATTGCCACCATCGCCTATGATGCCATGAGCCTTGTGGCGGCGCTTTCACGCGATACTTTGGAAGAGGGCGAGACCCGCTTTTCAGAAACCCGGCTCACCAACCCCACGGGCTTCCTGGGCGTGGACGGCCTGTTCCGTTTGAATGAGGACGGCCTGAATGAGCGCGCTTTGGCGATCCTGGAAGTGTCTCGCCGCGCCTTCCGCGTGATTGACCCTGCACCAAAAGCCTTCCCAAGCTTTGGCTACCAGCTCAGGCAATCAGTTTCCCGAGAATAAAGTTCAGAAGCGGCCGGCCCGTCGGGCTGAGCTTCAGAATTTCACCGTCATAGAAAAGATGGCCGGACGCCACCAGATCTGCCGCCATGCCAAAATCGATGACAGTCTTCGCGCTGACCCCAAACCGGACCTCAAGCGCCTTCAGGTTGATGCCCTGGCGAAGCCGAAGCCCCATCATTACGGCTTCAACGAAGCGGTCCTCCGCGTCCACGGCCTCGGTCGTATCTGTGCCTAAACCAAAGGCTTCAACGCTTTCCAGCCAGTTTTCGGGCCGCTTGATCTGGGCGTGGGCCGTCGCCGCACCCGCCCCTGCGGCGGGCACGCGTCCATGAGCCCCCGGGCCGATGCCGACATAATAATCGCCGCGCCAGTAGCTCAGGTTGTGGCGACTTTCCTGGCCCGGGGCCGCATGATTTGAGGTTTCATAGGCCGGAAGCCCTGCCGCTTCGGTGATCTTCTGCGTCAGGTCATAAAGCGCGGCGGCCTCGTCTTCATCCGGCAGGGTGAACTTGCCGCGCTTATACTGGTGATAGAAGGCGGTGCCTTCTTCGATCGTAAGCTGGTAAAGCGACAGGTGCGTCGGGCCAAAAGCCAACGCTTCCGTTAACTCCACGCGCCACTCTTCAAGTGATTGTTGAGGTCGGGCGTATATCAGATCAAAGCTGACGCGGTCAAAGTTGTCTCGCGCAACTTCAAGCGCTTTCAGGGCTTCTCTCGCGTTATGAAGCCGCCCCAGGAACTGAAGCGCGTCATCGCGAAGGGACTGGATACCGACGGATAGGCGGTTCACCCCGGCTTCGCGGTAAGCCCGGAAACGCCCCGCTTCAACGCTTGAAGGGTTGGCCTCCAGCGTGATTTCAATCTCATCCTCACCCCAATGGTGGCGTACGCGCTCGATCACCGCCGCGACTGTCTCCGGCTCCATCAGGCTGGGGGTGCCGCCCCCGAAAAAGATCGAACTGGCGGTAAGGCCCGGGAAACGCTCAGCGAAACTGTCGATCTCGCGCGTCAGCGCGGCGCGCCAGCGGTCGTGGGAGACCTCATCGCGCACGTGGCTGTTGAAATCGCAGTAAGGGCATTTTTTCAGGCAAAAGGGCCAGTGCACATAAATGGCAGCTGGCCCCTTATAGGCTGATGCCTCAATGGCGGGCGGGTTATGCGGGTTTGAAGCAGGCATCGATCAATTGCTTGAAGGCTTCGGCCCGGTGGCTCATGGCGTGCTTTTCAGCCGGTTCCATCTCTGCGAACGTCACATCGAAGCCGGTGGGCACAAACACAGGGTCATAGCCAAAGCCTTTTTCGCCGCGCATGGGCCACGTCAGGCTGCCGAACACCTTGCCCTCAAAACTTTCCATGTGACCGTCCGGCCAGGCAAGCGTCAGCGCGCAGGTAAAGTTGGCGCCCCGGTCCGGGTTATCGCCCAACTTTTCGTTTACCGCAGCCATGGCGACATTGAAGTCTTTGGCCGGGCCGGCCCAGCGGGCGCTGTAGATGCCCGGTTCGCCGCCAAGGCCGTGCACTTCAAGGCCGCTGTCGTCCGCGAGCGCCGGCAGGCCGGAAGCTTTCGCCGCGGCAAGCGCCTTGATCTCCGCGTTGGCGATGAAGGTCAGGCCGTCTTCAACCGGCTCCGGCAGGCCCAGATCGCCTGCGGACACGGTTTCCACGCCAAAGGGCTCCAGAAGTTCGCCAATCTCGCGCACCTTGCCCTTGTTGTGGCTGGCGATCACCAGCTTGTCCCCAATGAAATGCCGCGCCATGGTTAGCCCAGTGCCTTCTTCTGGGCCGCACCAATCTGGTCACAGCCGATGCGCGCGAGGCGCAGCATGCGCAGGAACTCTTCTTCCGAGAAGGGCTCTTCTTCTGCTGTGCTCTGGATTTCGACAATGCCGCCCTTGCCGGTCAGGACAAAGTTGGCGTCAGTTTCTGCCGCGCTGTCTTCGTCATAGTCCAGGTCCAGCACCGGGGTGCCCTTGTAGATGCCGCAGCTGATGGCCGAAACGCTGTCGGTGAACGGCATTTCGGTGATCAGGCCTTCGCGCATCATCCATTCAAACGCCAGGTGCAGCGCCACATAGGCGCCGGAGATGGACGCCGTGCGGGTGCCGCCGTCGGCCTGGATCACGTCACAGTCCACGCGTACCTGACGCTCGCCCACTTTGCGGAGGTCCACCACAGCGCGGAGCGCCCGGCCGATCAGCCGCTGGATTTCCTGCGTGCGACCACTTTGCTTGCCTTTGGCGGCTTCGCGCGGCATGCGGCCGTGGGTCGAGCGTGGCAGCATGCCATATTCCGCTGTTACCCAGCCCTTGCCGGTGTTCCTGAGCCAAGGTGGCGCGCTGTCTTCAACCGTCGCGGTTACCAGCACATGGGTGTGGCCGAATTTAACCAGGCAGCTGCCTTCAGCGTGCTTGGAAAAACCGGGGATCATTTCTAGGGTGCGAAGTTCGTCACCTGCGCGTCCACTGGGTCGCATGGAAAATCCTTTGTTTTTGGCAGTTCTTCTGTTGCTTCTTCTACCCAACCACCCCATTTACGTCAAAGGCGAAAGCGCGGATTAGCCGCCATTTGGCCGATTATTCGATTGATGCGTGTCTCCGGCTTTTTTATTGTGCCAAGGTAGAAGGCAGGGACTGAGGGCAAAACAGCATGTCGCTTGCGGTTTTTAACGAACGATCGAAATCCATCTTCCGTCAGATAGTGGAAACCTATCTGGACACGGGGGACCCTGTTGGCTCGCGCACCATCAGCCGCGCCGACGGCATTGACGTGTCGCCAGCCACGGTCCGGAATGTGATGGCGGACCTTGAAGACGCTGGCCTCCTTATTTCCCCGCATACGTCCGCGGGGCGCATCCCCACTGACCTTGGCCTCAGGTTTTTCGTCGACGGGTTGATGGAAGTGGGCAACCTGACGCGTGAGGAACGCGCGTCCATCAAAGGGCAATGCTCCGCCACGGGCCGCGCGCTTGAAGATGTGCTCTCAGACGCCACCAAGGCACTATCGGGCCTGTCGCGCTGCGCGTCTGTTGTGATGGTTCCCAAGCAGGACCTGACGGTCAAGCACCTTGAATTTGTGCCCATCGCGCCCGACCGGGCGCTCGTGGTGATGGTGGCCGAAGACGGCAGCGTCGAGAACCGCATCATCACCATCCCGCCCGGCTTGCCGCCCTCGGCGCTTATCCAGGCGGGCAATTATCTGAGCACGCGGCTTGTGGGCCGCACGTTTGAAGAAGTGCGCGGCGGCGTGGAAGCCGAGCTGAAGTCCCGCCAGGCGGAACTGGATGAGCTGACGTCGAAGGTGGTCAGTGAAGGCCTCGCTGTCTGGGGCGGTGGGGACGACAAGGCCTCGCTTCTGATCTCCGGGCAGGCGAACCTTCTTGATAACGTGCAGGCGGCTGAGGATCTGGAACGCATCAGGCAGCTCTTTAACGAGCTTGAGCGCAAAAAAGACTTGATCAAGCTGATGGAACTCGCCAAAGACGGGCGAGGCGTGCGCCTGTTCATCGGAGCCGAGAATAATTTATTTTCCCTTTCGGGTTCATCTCTCGTTGTCTCTCCCTATATGAACGGTGCGAACAAAATTGTCGGTGTGATCGGTGTGATCGGCCCAACGCGGCTGAATTACTCCCGGATCGTGCCAATGGTGGATTATACCGCGCGGGTGATTGGCCGGATGCTATAAGGCATCTGCCCCCTGCTGAGATGATGAAAACGAGTGAAGAGAGCAGTCCATGAGCGAACAAGAGACCAACAAGCCGGAAGAGCAGATGGAAGCCGCTGCCGCTGAAGCTGCTGCAGAAGCTGCCGAAGCGCAGGCTGATGAGGATATGGGCGCGGAAGACGATGTTGTCGCCCAGCTGAAATCCGAAAATGCGGAACTGAAAGACCGCCTTGTGCGCGCGCTTGCGGAAACGGAAAACGTTCGCCGCCGCGCCGAGAAGGACAAGGCCGACGCCAGCGCCTACGGCGTGACCGCCTTTGCCCGCGACATGCTGAATGTGTCCGACAACCTGAAGCGCGCGCTTGAAGCCGCACCGAAGGAAGTCTCCGAAGACCTGAAAGGCTTCGTCGAGGGCGTCGATATGACCGAACGCGAGCTCCTGAATATTCTGGAGCGCCACGGAATCCGCAAGGTGGAGCCGGAAGTGGGCGAAAAGTTTGACCACCAGTTCCACCAGGCCATGTTTGAAGTGCCAACGAATGAGCATGCGCCCGGCAGCGTGATGCAGGTCGTGGCCGCGGGCTATGTGATCAAGGACCGCCTCCTCAGGCCCGCCATGGTTGGCGTCGCCAAAGGCGAAGTCCAGAAGGTGGACCAGGAAGTCTAAGGCTTCCCTGACAATCCAAATGAAAAAAGCCCCGCCGGTTGAGCGGGGCTTTTTACTATTCGTCACTATTTCCAGTCGTCATGCTGAACTTGTTTCAGCATCCACAATCAAAGAGCCATGGACCCTGAAACGAGTTCAGGGTGACGGCAGTGGTCGCTTAACCCACCAGCTCGCCTGCGATGGCTTTGTCAACCAGCGCGAGGCTTTCCTTGATGCCGTATAGCGCGATGAAGCCGCCCATGCGTGGGCCCTGGCTTTGGCCCAGGAGCACTTCATAGCAAGCCTTGAACCAGTCGCGCAGGTTCTCGAACTGGGCGTCCTTGCCGGCGGAATAAACCTCGGTCATGATCACCTCAGCGTCGGTCTCATTCGCATCCAGCGCTTCAAGCCGCATCTTCAGGCTCTCAAAGGCTGCCTTCTCCTGCGGCTCCGCCAGACGGTAGGTCTTCGACGGGCGGACGAAATCGTCATAGTAACGGATCGCATAGCCCATCAGGCGGTCAAGCTCTGGGTGGTTTTCGGCGTTCGTGCCCTCGGCATAACGGCTGACGAAGCCCCACAGCGTGTCTTTGTTGTGCGCGTTCGCGGCAGACACGAGATTGAGGAGAAGCGCGAACGAAACCGGCAGGTCATAGCTCGGCACTTCGCCGCCATGGATGTGCCATGTCGGGTTCTTGTAGCGCGCGGCTTCATCTTCATCCTGGAACTTGGCAGCGAAGGTATAATATTCGTCAACCGCCTTTGGGATGACGTCGAAATACAGCCGCTTGGCCTTCTTCGGCGCCTGGAACATGTAAAGCGACAGGCTCTCCGGGCTCGCATAGGCCAGCCAGTCTTCAATCGTCAGGCCGTTGCCCTTGGACTTGGAGATCTTCTTGCCTTCCTGGTCGAGGAACAGCTCATAATTGAAGCCCTCAGGCGGCTGGCCACCAAGGATGCGGCGAATGATGGATGAGAGCTTCACGCTTTCGATAAGATCGGCGCCTGCCATCTCATAGTCCACATCCAGCGCGTCCCAGCGCATGGCCCAGTCCACTTTCCACTGGCATTTCACCTTGCCGCCGGTGACAACCGTCTCGAACCGCTTGCCTTGCTCATTCTCGAAACTGATGATGCCGGCCTCCGGGTCTTCAACGCGCACAGGCACCTGCAGCACGATGCCGGTGTCCGGGCAGATCGGCAGGAACGGGCTGTATGTCTGGCGGCGCTCTTCACCGAGCGTCGGCAGCACCACATTGATCACCTTGTCGTAAAGCCGGCGCTGTGCCCTCAGAAACCGGATGGCAGGCGGCACGGTGCCGAACATGCCGGCCTTGACGTCGCGAACCACCGAC
>JBNKYQ010000103.1:0-10309 GCA_050300975.1 Kordiimonas sp. | reverse complement strand
GAAGGAGGGCAATGCCGAGGTGATCATCGGCAAGAAGCATGTGGAAATCGCGGCTGACTGGATGCCGGGCGAACCGGTGTTCCACGCCACCATCGATGATGTGGACTATGCCATGGAGATCGACCGCCTGCCGCTTGGCTTCCGGCTGACCTGTGACGGCGTGTCCATGGACATCCGGGTGCAGACCGAACGCGCGGCCAGGCTTTTTGAGCTGATGCCTGAGAAGGTTGAGCTTGATACATCCAAGTTCCTGCTGTGCCCGATGCCAGGCCTCGTGGTGTCCCTCAATGTAGGCGAGGGCGACGAGGTGAAAGCCGGTCAGGCGCTTGCGGTCGTGGAAGCCATGAAGATGGAAAACATCCTTCGGGCCGAAAAAGATGGGGTGGTCAAGGCGGTGAATGCGGCGGCAGGCGACAGCCTCGCGGTCGACGCCGTGATCCTAGAGTTCGAATAGGGTGGGTTGGGAAACGCAAAACACACAGGCGATCCTTGAAAGGCTGGTGGGGTTCGATACCACCAGCCGATTGTCCAATCTTGACCTGATAAAATACATTCAAAGTTACCTTCAAGATTTTGATATTGAAGCACAAGTGCAGCTTAACAATGAGGGCTCAAAAGCCAATATCGTCGCCACCATCGGGCCCAACGTGCCGGGCGGAGTTGTGCTTTCCGGCCACACGGATGTGGTGCCGGTGGACGGCCAGGACTGGGCCACTGACCCCTTTAGCCTGACAGAAAAAGACGGTCGCCTGTTCGGTCGCGGTAGCGCCGACATGAAGGGCTTTATCGCCAGCGCGCTCGCGGCCGTGCCCGCCTTCAAGGCCGCAAACCTGAAGCGGCCGATCCATTTCGCCTTCACCTATGACGAGGAAGTCGGCTGCCTCGGGATCCAGTCCCTGCTGCCGGTCCTGAAGGACCAGATCGCGGCGCCGCGCCTTGTGGTGGTGGGGGAGCCGACCAGCATGCAGGTGGCGAACGCCCACAAGGGGCAATATGTGTCCAAGACTCGCATCTGGGGCAGGGAGGCGCACTCCAGCCGCCCGGAGGACGGCCTGAACGCGGTGGCCGTGGCGGCGGAGCTGATCACCTTCATCGGCAGCCTTGCGGCCAAGGCGCGTATCCACGGGCCCCATGACGATAGTTTCGATCCTATCTACACCAGCTTCAATGTGGGGCCGATATCGGGCGGCAGTGCCTTCAATATCATTCCCAACTATTGCGAGTTCGACTGGGAGTTCCGCGCGGTGCCCACGGCGGACCCGGCGGCGATCCTGAAGGAATACACCGATTTCCTTGAGGGCGTGATCAACCCGCACCTTGAGGCCAGCTTCCCCGAATGCCGCGCGGAAAACGCCGTGTGGGCCTACCTGCCGCCGCTCAAAGCAGAGCCAGGTTCGGACGCCGAGACACTGGCGCTTGCGCTCGCGGGCCGGAATGATACCACCGTGGTGGCCTTCGGCACCGAAGCCGGGCATATTCAAAGCATTGATTTCCCGGCTGTTGTATGCGGCCCCGGCGATATCGCCCAGGCCCACAAGCCCAATGAGTTTATCGACAAAAGCCAGCTGGCCGCCTGCGACGCCTTCATGAAGCGTCTGGCGGATGTGCTGTCGAGCTGAGAGGTCCTACCGTGTCTGACGCCACCAAATGGATCGCCGTGCGCGCCCGCATCTTTGGCAAGGTGCAGGGAGTGTGGTATCGCGGCTGGACAGAGGAAGAGGCCCAGCGCCTTGGCCTGCACGGTTGGGTGAGGAACCGGCTGGACGGCACGGTTGAGGCGCTGTTCTATGGCCACGCCGAAGACGTGCATGTGATGCTGGAGAGGTGCCGTTCCGGGCCACCCGCCGCGGATGTGGAGCGCATTGAGCAAGAACCGGCGCAAGGCATGGTGCCGCACCGGTTCGAGGTCAAGCCGACCGTTTGACCAGTGCACGGGCGGCAAGCCCAAGTGCCTTATTACCGGCTATTGTTGGATCGTGAATTGGTAGGCATTGATCAGCAAGGCGCTGTCCAGGTCTTCGCCCGCTACAATCGTCATATTCTTTTTCGGGTCGGAAATAACCACCTCGCCAAGAGCCCTTATCCGAAAGGTCTCATAGCCGACGCCGTCGGCAAACTGGCTGGTATAAACCAGTTCGATGATCGTTCCCGTAACCTGGCTTGATTCCACGGTCCAGTTCCGATGACTCCCGATTTTATATTCACCCATTCTGCTTCGGTTTTCCCTCAGCACGTGGTTGAATTGATCTCTGCTGATTGCCCGCTGAAAGGCAGGGGTCATCAGGCGATCATATATGGTATCGAACTCTTCCGCATTGTACAGTTTGTGGAAATCGGCGATCAGCTCAGTGGTAGAATCGTGCGGCTTGGGCCCGCCACAGGCGGAAAGGCAAGCGCACATTGCGACTGTAAACAGAGCTTTAGCCCACATATGATCCCCCAATCTATCGGCCAATAGATAGTAGTAGCATACAAGGCATCAGGTCTGAGGCAAGGTGCTAAATCTGGAAGACCGGGTGGCTTTCCTCAAGGCGCTCGCCCGCTTCAACCTCACCGCTCTCGGTAGGCTGGGCTTCATAGGGCAGCTTCCGGGTCGGGCCTTCAGGCGCTTCCTGGTATTCAAGCGTCATCGGGCGCGCCTCAATGCCGAAGATGTCGTCGAAGACTTCCCGCAGCACCACGTCTAGGTCATCCATGGTGATCGGCAGGCCAAGGTCTGCCATTGAGGTCACGCCGTGTTCGGAAATGCCGCAGGGCACGATGCCGTCAAAATGGCTGAGGTCGGGTTCCACATTGATGGCGATGCCGTGGTACGTCACCCACTGGCGCACGCGCACGCCAATGGCGGCAACCTTGTCCTCGCGGCCTGCACCGCGCTCGACCCACACGCCGACGCGGCCTTTGCGGCGCTCAGCTGTCACGCCGAATTTGGCGAGCGACTGGACGATCACTTCCTCGAGGCTGTAGATGAACTGGCGTACGTCCTTGCCGCGCTTCTTCAGGTCCAGAAGGAAATAGACAACGCGCTGGCCAGGGCCATGGTAGGTATATTGTCCGCCGCGGCCCGCGTCATAGACGGGGAAGCGGTCCGGGTCCACCAGGTCTGCCGGGTCGGCGCTGGTGCCGGCGGTATAGAGCGGCGGATGCTCAAGGCACCAGACCATCTCAGCGGCTTCGCCCGCGCGAATCGCGCGTACGCGCTCTTCCATCTCTTCAAGGGCGTCGGGGTAGGCGACAAGCTCGTCGCTGATTCGCCACTCAAGGGGAAACTGGTCTGCCATGGCCTTTAACTCACTGAATACCAAAACGATGGGCGTTACATACCGCTTTTGGGTGAGGGAGCCAAGCAAGTTTCCTGTGATCCGTGCCACGACGGCGCTTGAAGTGGGCCGATCTTTTGGGTTAATCATTTGATAAGGATGCCGTGCCAAGCTGGCGCGAAGGCTTATCCGAATGAGGAAACGATGAATTATCAGGCTGTTAACAGGGTTACCGTTGAAATCACCGTCGTGCTCGGGCGTACCCACATGCCGATCCGGCAGCTCCTGAAGATGGGCCGTGGCGCGGTGATCGACCTGGACGCCAAACACGAAGACGAATGTTGGGTCTATGCCAACAATGAATTGATCGCACGCGGCGAAATCATGATCGTGGGCGAGAAAATCGGCGTGTCCATCACGCGGATGATGAGCCAGCTTCAGGTCTGACCCTCAGTTTGATCCCTGCAGGCCCCGGAAAACAGGCCTTTTTCGGATAGTTTCAAAATCATGTCATTTTCCGCTTGCGGCATAGGGGCTTCCTTGATAGATAAGCGCCCGACCTCGCGGCCGTGGCGGAATTGGTAGACGCGCAGCGTTGAGGTCGCTGTGGGATAATATCCCGTGGAAGTTCGAGTCTTCTCGGCCGCACCAATGAAAGCCCGTAGGGAACGCCCTGCGGGCTTTCTTTTTTCCTTGTAAGAATTTCGCAATTTCGTTACTTAGCTAGCTCAACTTCATTAGCGTACGTGGTACTATAACAAAGGCGAGAGGGGGCTATGATTAACGTTGTGGTGTTCAAGGGCGATTCGCGATACAGCGCGCTCGACCTGTTCATAGACCGATTTGCAGCAGGACTTCAGGCTCAAGGCGCAGGCGTTGATGTCATAGATTTTACAGGCCCTAACCCACTGGAGGCCCTGCAAGCCATTATTTCCTGCAAGAAAGTTGAAATTTTCTTCGCCTTTAACGGCTTGTACAGCCACATGAAAGCCGGGGACGGGCGCAGTCTTTTCGATGCGCTTGGTGCCCTGTATTTTTCGATCTATGTCGATCACCCGCTGACCCACCATGCCCGCATTGCGGCAAGCCCCAAGAACTCGGTCATGACCTTTATCGACAAGTCACATGTGAAATGGGCGGAGAGGTTCTTACCAAAGGGCAGTTACGCGGGGCTGGCCTTCTTGCCGCACGGGGGAGCGGAGGGAGCTGACGCACCCCTGGCCGGCGCGACCAAGGATTTCATGTTTGCCGGTACTTGCCCTGAGTTGTCGGGCTTTGCCTGGCGGAAGGCCGGGCTTGATACCAACCTGGTTCGAGTTGTCGACACAGTTTACGAGCACATGAACAATGTCTCTGAGTGTCCGATTGAAGATGCCGTCGAGGCTTCTCTCCGTAAACTGGAATTTCACCCTGATGCAGAGCTGGTAATGGAAATTCAGAAGGTCTGTTTTCATTACGTCAACACACAGCGGACGGCTCGGAACCGCCTCAGCCTGTTGGACGCGATGGCAGCCCGTGGCGCCAAGGTCGACATATACGGATCGGAAGGTTGGGCGGCTTATGCCTCCGAGCGGCCGAATATCACATACAAGGGGCAGGTGACGCTTGCTGAGACGCTGGATTTGATGCCTGGCTACAAGTTCGTTCTGAACGACAATAACGATTTCAATGACGGGTCGCACGAACGCACCTTCAATTCACTGATCAATGGTGCGATCCCCGTGATTCCCAATAATGGTTACTATAGACCTCAGCCACATGTTCAGGACCTTGCAGTGCTTTATGACCGCGAGACCCTAGCAGGCCTGCCAGAGACCGTCGATGCGTTCCATAACCACTACGACGAGCGGATTGATGCACTCCGTAACAACCGGGACACCTTAATGAGTGAGATGTCGTGGGGGCGCAGGGCGCAAGAAGCCTTGTCGATCGTAGCCAGCTTAGCCGGATAGCAGGCCTTTCCACCATCCTACACTCAGCTTGCCGCTGTGCACTGGTGCGCCGAGACGCTTTTGGCAGCGCATTTTCTTTATTCATGCATCTTTTATCCACCTTTCGCTGGAAACCGGCGGGGCTTTCTTTTATCACATAGGAAGCATGGCAAGCACCGGTTGGGGGTGCGCAAAAAAACCAGCAATCTTTCGCGGAAATCAGGGGAGGCGTATATGGCTGAAACGGAACGAAATCCAGATCTGCCAGAAGATACACTGATGCCGCAGCCACCTGAGGACATGCCGCCTGAGGAAGATCAGGAGCAGGTCGAAGGCCCTGAACTCGAAGTCCACCAGGACAAGGAATTCATCCAGCAGATCCTGAGCGCGGTAAAGGAAAGCAACCAGGACCAAGCTGTCGAGTTGGTGGAGGACCTGCACGCCGCAGAAATCGCCGACCTTCTCGAGGTCATGTCCTCGTCGCAGCGGGTGGGCTTCATCGAGCTGATGGGCGAACAGCTTGACCCTGACGTCCTCGTTGAGGTTGAGGGTGCGGCGCAGGCTGACCTTTATGAGCACATGCCCAACGAGCAGATCGCCGACGCGGTCACCGAGCTCGAGACCGATGACGCTGTCTACGTTCTTGAAGAACTGGACGCCGAGGACAGGGAAGAGGTTCTGCGCTCGCTGGCGGCTGATGACCGGATGGCGATCGAGGAAAGCCTGAGCTACCCGGAAGAATCCGCCGGTCGTTTGATGAGCCGCGACCTGGTTGCGGTGCCAGAGTTCTGGACGGTGGGTCAGACCATCGACTATCTGCGCTCGGAAAATGAGGATATTCCGGACGATTTCTATGACATCTTCGTCGTCGACCCATCGCACAAGCCGGTGGGCACAGTGCCGCTGTCGCGCGTGATGCGCACGCACCGTCCGGTCACCATCGGCGAGATCATGGACAATGACCCCACGCTTGTGGATGTCACGGCCGACCAGGAAGAAGTGGCCTACCAGTTCACCAAATACCACTTGATTTCCGCCGGTGTGGTGGACCAGAGCCAGCGGCTTGTTGGTGTGGTCACCGTGGATGACGTGGTTGACGTAATTGGCGATGAGGCCCAGGAAGATATCCTGGCGCTGGTGGGTGTGTCTGAAGAGTCGGGCGTGAACGAGAATTTCTTCGAGGTCACCAAAGACCGTTTCACATGGCTGTTTGTCAATTTGGGCACCGCAATCCTGGCGTCGGTCGTGATCGGGCTTTTTGATGCCACGATTGAACAGATGGTGGCGCTTGCGGTTCTGATGCCGATCGTGGCCTCTATGGGCGGCAACGCCGGCACCCAGACCATGACCGTTGCCGTGCGTGCGATCGCGACCAAGGAACTGAGTGCCACCAACGCCCTTAGGGTTGTGAACCGGGAACTGGCTGCCGCGGCGGTCAACGGTCTGCTGCTTGCCGCGTTTTCAGGGCTTGTGGCGTGGTTCTGGTTCGGCAGCGCCGGGCTGGGCGCGCTGTTTGCTGTTGCCATGGTGGTGAATATGGTTGTTGCGGGCCTCAGTGGTGTGCTGATTCCGCTGACCCTGAATAAGGCGGGGGCGGACCCGGCCATCGCGTCCAGTGTTTTTGTAACCACCATCACGGATGTGGTAGGCTTTTTCTCATTCCTTGGGCTCGCGGCCCTGTTTCTCCTCTAGGACACGCGCAATATGGACAAAGGCCTTGTTTTGCTGGTGGATGATGAGCCTGTCGTCCTTCGGATTCAGGCCGCAGCCGTCCAGCAATTCGGCTTTGAAACCCTGATCGCGGAAACGGTCGAGGAAGCCATCGGTGTCACCCGTGCGCATCGGCCGTCGCTGATCATCTCAGACGTGCAGATGCCGGGCGAGGGCGGGTTCGACTTTGTCGATTCCCTTGAAAAGCAGGGCCTGAAGAACATGCCGGTGATTTACCTGACCGGCTATGATGATATCGACATCATCCGCGGTGGCTTGCGCGCCGGCGGTGATGATTTCGTCATCAAGGGCGGCTCGGTGGAGCGGCTAAGGAACCGCATCGCCTTCTGGATGGTCAGCGGCTTTACTGAGCTGCCGTCGGACCTCCGGCGCCGGGCGCTTGCAGACGCCAACGCCGTGAAGGGGGATGCCTTCTCGCACGTGGAAGACCATATCAAGGTGGACGGCATGATCACCGAGCGCGTGAGTTCCCGCATCGCGGAAGAAATCGCCGTAATGCCCGAAGGCTATGGCCTCAGGCTTGTGGAACGGGTGTGCTTCCTGGGGCGGCTGTCCAAGATCATTATCGAGGAAAGCCAGACGTTCGGCCACTATCTCCGCTTCCCCGACTATATGATCGGGGCCGTGAACCGGGTTAATCCGCCCTGGAAGCAGGAATTGTGGCCGCTTCTGAAGCGTTTTGAAGACTGGTCGTGCGACACGCGCTTCGTGCTGTCGGGGGTGGAGCCCCTCAAGCCGTTCCAGCAGTATGAATGGTATATGGACGGGCTTTAGCGTTGCTCGAACTCGGCTCGTCGCCTGAAACATACGTTTAGTCGATAAAGCTGATGCGGTGCTGAAACCCGCCCGCTATAAGGTTTTGGCGTTTGGGGCAGGGGAGCCAGAACGCCATCAACTGGTTGAAAAGGAAAATCATGATAAAGAAATCGATCCTTGCGGCATCTGTTGCGATTGGCATCAGCAGCGTGTTCGGTGGTGTCTTCAGCAGTGTCTGGGCGGATGACGCGCCCGACCTGGAGGTTATCTCCAAAATCCGGGATGAAGGCTTCAACCATTCACAGGTTATGAACACCCTGCGGCACTTGACCGACCAGATCGGCCCACGCCTGACCGGCTCTCCCGCTATGACGGAGGCCAACAACTGGACACGCGACCAGCTGACCGCCTGGGGCCTGGAAAACGCCAGCCTTGAAGGGTTCGACTTTGGCCCGGGCTGGACCTGGGAAAGCGTCGATGTGCGGATGACCGCGCCGCGGACCGATGAGCTTTACGCGCTGCCGATCGCCTGGTACCCGGGCACCAACGCCGCTGTCGAGGGCGAGGTGATCTACGCGCCCATGTCATCCAAGGACGATTTCGAGAAATACAAGGGCAAACTCAAGGGCAAGATCGTGTTGGTGGACGCCGTGCGCCCCTACCGGGACCCGACCGAAATGAACGCCGAGGACAGGCGTGAGGCCAATGAGCCCATCCGCCGCTATACGGAAGACGAGCTTGAGGATGTAGCGCGCTTTGACGTGCCCACCGAAGGCCCGGGCGACGATTTCTGGGTCGCCTATAAAAGCTGGGGCTATTATTTGACCGACTTCCTGGAGGAAGAGGGCGCTATTGCCCTTGTCCGGCGCTCCCCGCGCCGCAACATGCTGATTGATGCCACTGGATACCAGCATCTGGAAGGGCAACAGCCCGGCATTCCTGGTGTTCGCATGGCGTCAGAGCATTATGACCGCGCGGTGCGCCTGCTGGACGCAGACAAGCCGGTGAGCATGAGCCTGAATGTGAAGGCCAGCTACCATGCGGACGACATGCAGTCCTATTCCACGCTAGCGGAAATCCCGGGCCAGGGCCGCAAGCCAGAACTTGTGATGCTGGGCGGTCACCTGGACAGCTGGTTCATGGGCGACGGGGCCGTGGACAATGGCGCAGGCGTGGCGGTGGCCATGGAAGCCGTGCGTATCCTGAAGGCTATTGGCGTGAAACCCAAGCGCACCATCCGGATCGGCCTTTGGGGCGGTGAAGAGCAGGGCTATTACGGTTCCTACCAGTATGTGAAAAACCATCTGGCGACACGCCCTGCGAAAGAGGACGAAGCACTCAAATATATGGAACCCTACACCAAGGAGTTTGGCATGTTCCCAATTGCCAAGAAGCCGGACTTCGACCGCTTCTCGGCCTACTTCAACCTGGATAACGGGTCGGGCCGTATCCGCGGTGTCTATGCCGAAGGCAATGCCGCGGCGGCTGCGATATTCACCGAGTGGCTGAAGCCCTTTCATGACCTGGGTGCGGATACGGTGACCATGAATGACACGGGCGGCACAGACCATGAAGTGTTCGACGACATCGGCCTGCCAGGCTTCCAGTTCATCCAGGACCCCCTGGATTATGACAGCCGGCTGCATCACACCACCGTCGACACCTATGACCATGCGTTCGAGAAAGACCTGAAGCAGGCAGCGGTGATCATGGCCAGCTTTGTCTATAACGCCGCCATGCGCGATGAGCGTTTCCCGCGCGAGCCAGAGCCCCGCGAGCGTGAAGAAGACAAGGAAAAGGATGACGCCAAGGAATAGGCACCGTTTGCATGGATTGTTGAAAAGCAGCGGGGCGCCCACCGGGCGCCCTGTTTCTGTTTTGGCTTACCTGGGCTCGATCGCCATATTATCCAGAAGCCGTACGCTGCCGATGCGGGCCACGGCCAGGACGCGTGCAGTGGATTCTATTTTATCAATAGGTTCCAATGACTTGGCGTCAACTATTGAGACATAATCTACGGCCTTGAAACCGGCATCCAAGAGCTTGTCTGTGGCGGATTTTTCAGCGTCGCGGAGGCCCATGCCATCCGCCACGTCCGCGACCAGTTCATGCAGGATCACATTGAACCGGCCCGCGATGGCGCGCTCTTCCGCGTTCAGGTAGGCGTTCCGGGAGGAGGCCGCGAGGCCGTCGCTTTCCCGGATCAGCGCGCCGCCCATGATCTCCACGGGGATATCAAGGTCCGCGACAAAACGGCGAATGACGGCAAGCTGCTGATAGTCCTTTTCGCCAAAGATGGCCATGTCGGGCAGGCACTGCAGCAACAGTTTGGTCACCACGGTGGCCACGCCATCGAAATGGCCGGGACGGGCCGCGCCCTCGAACCGGTCCGTCAGGCCCGCGACCGATACAGTTGACGCGTGCCCGCTGCGGTACATTTCAGCGCCGTTGGGGGCGAACACAAGGCTTGCAGCGGTGCTGGCCAGTTTTTCCCGGTCTTCGGCTTCGGTGCGCGGGTAGGCGTCGAAATCCTCGCCCTCACCGAACTGGGTGGGATTGACGAAGATCGAAACCACGACCCGGTCCACCTTCTCAGCAATCGCGTCCACCAGCGACAGATGCCCGTGGTGC
>JBNKYQ010000102.1:0-10386 GCA_050300975.1 Kordiimonas sp. | reverse complement strand
TCTTCAGGATTTCAGCGGCCAGATCGGTTGCGCGGCTTTCCGACTGAAGCAGGCCTTGTGTCGCTATGTTGAGCGCCTTGATCATGAAATCGTGATATCCCCATGAAACCTGCGGCCACTATACACTCGCGGGCGTGAATTGGCAGTAAAGAAATAGATACAATTGTAGTCGTGGCCGAGGGCGCTATGTTGGGGTTAAGGAAAGAACGGAGGCTCTAGTGGAACTTGATCTTGTCATCGATGTGGTGTGCCCCTGGTGTTATGTCGGCAAACGGCAGCTCGATCAGGCACTGGAGATGCGTCCGGGCAGCCTGTCTGTCGTGCGGTACCGGCCCTACCAGCTGGCGCCAGATACCCCCGCTGAAGGCGTGGACCGCAAAAGCTACTACCAGAAGAAGTTCGGCGACGGGCCTGAGCTTGGTGCTATGCGCGAGCATCTGAGGGCACAGGGTGAAAGCCTTGGCATCACTTTCGATTTCGACAGTGATTGTACCATTGCCAACAGCCTGGATGCGCACCGGCTGATCCGCTGGGCCATGACACCCGGCAAGCAGGCAGAGGTGGCAGACGCTATCATGAAGGCCTATTTCGAAGACTGCGCGTTTATTGGCGATCACGCGCTTCTGGCTGAAATAGCCGGGCAGGCGGGCATGGACCGCACCTTGGTGGCTGACTTGCTGGCGTCAGATCAGGACACAGACCTCATCCGCGCGGAAGTGCGGCATGCGCAGGAAGCCGGAATCCGCGGCGTGCCCATGTATATCTTTGGTGGCAAATATGCGGTTTCTGGCGCTCAAGGGCCTGAGGCGCTGGTGCAGGTGATGGATCAGCTCGCGCAAGAAGCAACGGCCTAAAAAAACAGGCGACCTTTTAGGGAAAGGCCGCCTGCTACTCATGACAACGCGTACTCAGAACTAAAGGCCAGGGAAAGCCCTAAGGGAGGTAGGAAAGCTTCAGGGAATTTCAGGTTCCCCGAGGGGAGTGGGCCCCACCGAATGGAGAGGGAGACAGCAGGGCCCACTTAGAGGGGATCTCTTAGAAGCGGGCGATCAGACCTGCTTTCGTTGTCCAGGCGCTTTTGTCATTGCCGTAGGTGGTATAGTCGGCGCCGACGCGGAAGCTCAGGCTTTCACCCAGCGCGCGCTCATACCCGCCGCCGAAGCGCCAGCCGTCATCATTGAAGGCATCGCCTTCCGCGCTTGTTGGGTCGAACCGGGCACGAACAAAGCCCGCTTTACCGTATATCAGGTTGGCGCCGTCAGAACCGAAGGCCTGGCCAAGCGTGAGGGATGCGCCCCATTCATATTCGCTTTTCAGTCCGGTGGCGTGGTTGTTGTAGCCTGTGTCGCCGAAGGTGCCTTCAAGGCCGACAACCATATTGTTGTCCATCTGGCTGCGGAAGCCGATCACGCCACCATAATAGACGCTGCGGTCGCGCTTGGCGTCGCCCGCCAGCTTGGTCCAATCCACACCGGCTTCAACGCCCGCGTATGCGCCGTCGAATTTCTTGTCGCCGTCAGCTGCGCTTGCTGCTGCCGTCATCAGGGTTGACGCTGCTACCACACCGATAATTGTTTTCGAGAATTTCATGACTGTCCTCCGTGTCGTTTCTCAAAGCGCCGAGCCATTCTTTAGTGCTCGGCCGATGAGGTGAATGTGGAGGGGGTTTGGGGCGCGTCTATGGGCGATCCATGGCGGATTTAAGAAACATTGTGATGCAATGCGGCGCTCAGCTTAATATCTGTTCAGAAAAGGGGGTAAAAGGCCAATTTACCCCCTGAAATCATGTATTTCAGCCGGCAGCGGGCTTTGCGCGCGACAGCACGACCCAACCCGCCAGGACGGACAGGAGACTCGCCGCCAGCACGCCAATGCGCACGTCTGCCTGCAGCGCGACGGACTGGTAGGCCAGGCTGCCGATAAAGAGGCTCATGGTGAAACCAATGCCCGCCAAATGACCTGCGCCCCAGATATGGGCCATGGTCAGTTTGCCTGGCAGTTTGGCGCGCAGCACATAAACGGCAATAAGCGCCCCAGCGATAACCCCGAGCGGCTTGCCAAGCGCGAGGCCTGTGAGGATGCCGAAGCTGACCGGCGCCATCAGCGAGTCAAGCGACAGCCCGGAAAGCGACACGCCGGCGTTGGCGAAAGCGAACAGCGGCAGGATCATAAGCGCAACCGGCGTATGCAGGTTATGCTCCAGGTCCTCTAGCGGTGAATGGCCCTCGTCATCCTTGGTGGCGGGGATGGCAAGCCCAACGGCAACGCCTGCAAGCGTGGCGTGCACGCCGGATTTCAATACCGCGATCCACACAAGGGCACCGATGAACAGGTAAGCGGACGTGTTGCGAACGCCCGCGCGGTTGAGCGCAAAAAGGCCCACACAGCCCAGAAGGCCAAGCGTCAGGGAGGTCACTGAAAGGTCTGCCGTATAGAAGGCGGCAATGATCACCACAGCGCCAAGGTCATCAAGGATCGCAAGCGTTAGCAGGAACAATTTCAGTTCCGGTGGTACGCGGCTGCCCATCATGGCAAGGATGCCGATGGCGAAGGCAATGTCTGTTGCTGTCGGGATGGCCCAGCCGCTCATGGCTTCAGCACTACCGCCCGCTGTGAGCCAGAACAACAGGGCGGGAACCGCCATGCCGCCCACGGCAGCCAGCCCCGGAAGGGCCAGGCTTTTGAGGCTGGAGAGCTCCCCTGTCACCACCTCCCGCTTGATCTCCAGCCCCACCAGAAGGAAGAAGATGGCCATCAGGCCTTCGTTGATCCACAGAAGGATGGGTTTCGACAGGCCGTATTCGCCAATGGCAATGGTGCCCCTGGTATTCAGCAGCGCGTCATAGGCTGGCGCGAGGCTTGAGTTGTCCAGAATAATGGCGAATGCGGCTGCCGCGATCAGCAGGAGCCCCCCGAGGGCGTCGGGCGACATGGTTAGCTTCATTACAATCTCCCAGATTTCCTACCCCATATTGGAGGAGGAGCCGGGAGTTGCAATATTAAATCGACTGAATTGGTCCGATTTCGGGCGCTGCGGTCTTCCTGTCCTAGATCAGGAACAGGTATGCGACAAAGCCGCTGACCGCGATCAGGTTAAGGGCCGCACCCCATCCTGCAGAATCGGTATTTTGACTGTGTTTCATCATTCTATCCTCTAGTCGCTGGATGCGGGTTTTCCCGTCTCTCCAACCTATTGCTGTCGTGTCCCAGGCGGTAGATCGGCCATGGCCAACCCGGTGTCGCCTAATCTGCAACGTCATCTTGTATGGCTTAACAGGTGCCGGATGATCTTTCTGTGCTGCGGATCACAGTGAGATATAGGGAGTGTGGCGCCGATAACAATCTATAAAAAAGTTAGGGCAGCCATGCGTTTTTCGCTAAGCTGTTGGGATGGGGATGGAAATCGGACTTCCACAAAATGCGGCGCACGCCTCAAAAGGCATGCTTTCATGCATCAAGGCCTGTTCCTGTCTAGATCAGGAAAAGGTAGGTGACAAAGGCGCTGACGCCCAGAAGGTTGATTCCGGCAACCAGGGCGGAAATGGCAGGGGTAGGCTTCATGGCACGTCCCCGGGTAACTGTCCTGTTGGCCTGAACAACGGGAGGAGGTGTAGCTCAAGCGGCTGCCTTTTGCCGCCGGTGAAGACTCGTTACCCCTGAAGGATACCACCCCGGGCTTAACGCTTTCTGATCAAAGACGGTTAACAGGTCGGTAGGAATTAGCTGGCTGTTTTGTGCGCGACGGCGGCGAGCTTTTTGGCGACCGCATTCACAGCCTTGAGGCGCGCGCCGATCTTGTCCATGCGGGCATAGTAGGTCAGCTTGTGGTCTGGCCGCAGCTTGGCGGACGCCCCGGTGCTGGAGATGAACTCCACCAGGCCCGCCGGGTTGGCGAACTGGTCATTCCGGAAGCTGATGGTCATGCCTTTTGGTCCGGCGTCCAGCTTGTCTATGCCCGCGCGCTTGCACGAACCCTTGATGATCATGATGGCCGCCAGCTGTTTCACGGCGCCTGGTAGTGGGCCGAAGCGGTCGATCAGCTCGGCGCAGAAGGCGTCTACGTCTTCCCGGGTTTCCAAATCCGCCAGACGGCGATAGAGCGCCATGCGCTGGGTGAGGTCGGGCACGTATTTTTCCGGGATCATCACGGTTGCGCCAAGGTTCAGCTGCGGCGACCACTCGAGATCATCGAAGCTCTCGTCGGCTGAGCCCGCGCGGGCTTCCGCCACGGCCTCTTCGAGCATTTTCTGGTAAAGCTCCACACCCACTTCCTTGACGTGGCCTGATTGCTCATCGCCCAAGAGGTTGCCTGCACCGCGGATATCCATATCGTGGCTGGCGATGGTGAAGCCGGCGCCAAGTGTGTCCAGGGCCTGCAAAACTTGCAGCCGTTTGTCGGCGTTTTCGCTGAGCATGCGGTTGGCGGGTGTTGTGAGGTATGCATAGGCCCGGGTCTTGGACCGTCCCACACGGCCCCGAAGCTGGTAAAGCTGCGCCAGGCCGAACCTGTCAGCCCGGTGCACCACCATGGTGTTGGCGTTCGCGATATCGATCCCGCTTTCGACAATAGTGGTCGAGAGAAGCACATCATACCGGCCTTCATAGAAGGCGGTCATCACATCCTCAATAGTCTTCGGGGTCATCTGGCCGTGGCCGATGATGAATTTCACCTCGGGCACATGGTCCTTCAGGAAGGTGGCGGCTTCTTCAAGGTCAGCGATGCGCGGCACCACATAGAAGCTCTGCCCGCCGCGGTAATGCTCGCGCAGCAGCGCTTCGCGCACCACTACGGGGTCAAACGGCAGCACGAAGGTGCGCACCGCCAGGCGGTCGACGGGCGGTGTGGCGATGATGGAAAGGTCGCGAATGCCGGACATGGCCATCTGCAGTGTGCGTGGGATCGGCGTGGCCGTCAGCGTCAGCACATGGACGTCCGCCTTCAGTTCCTTCAGCTTTTCCTTGTGGGCAACGCCGAAATGCTGCTCTTCGTCCACGATCACCATGCCCAAATTCTTGAACTCGATACCTTTGGCTAGCAGCGCGTGGGTGCCGATAACAATATCGCACGTGCCTTTGCGCATCTCTTCCTTGGTCAGTTTCTGGTCCTTGGCGGATACCAGGCGCGACAGCTGGCCTATGCGCACCGGCAGGCCCTTGAAGCGTTCCGTGAAGTTCAGGTAGTGCTGGCGGGCCAGCAGTGTGGTGGGCGCTACAATGGCCACCTGCAGCCCCGCCATAGTGGCAAGGAAAGCGGCCCGCAGTGCCACTTCTGTCTTTCCGAACCCCACATCGCCACACACCAGCCGGTCCATGGGGCGGCCAGATGAGAGGTCTGCGGCGACTTGTTCAATCGCACGCAGCTGGTCTTCGGTTTCGGTG
Organism: Kordiimonas sp.; assembly: GCA_050300975.1. Lineage (GTDB taxonomy): Bacteria > Pseudomonadota > Alphaproteobacteria > Sphingomonadales > Kordiimonadaceae > Kordiimonas. The sequence goes on along the minus strand of JBNKYQ010000102.1, from coordinate 5,007 downwards.
AAGGGGAAGCGGGCTGCGAATTCGTCATAGAGGCCTTCAGGCGTGGTGACCCGAGTGCCTTCCTTCAGTTCGCGCTCGGCCGCCAGTTTGATCAGCTGGCCTGCCATCTCGCGGATACGGGCTTTGGCCCGGGCTTTCCGCGCCTGCCACGCCACGCCGCCAAGCTTATCGAGCTGACCGCCAGCGTCCTCGCCGCCAAAGCGGGAAAGAACCTCGATATTCTCAACCGGCACGTAAAGCTTGTCGCCGCCCAGGTAGGTCAGCAGCAGGCAGTCGTGCGCCGCGCCGGTCACCGTAACGGTCTCAAGCCCCACGAACTTGCCGATGCCGTGGCTGGCGTGCACTACCAAGTCGCCGGGCGACAGCGCGCTGGCTTCCTTGAGGAAATTGTCGGCCTTCTTGCTGCGCCGGGCTTTCCTGACAAGCCGGTCCCCCAGCACATCCTGCTCGGAAATAACGGCCAGATCCTTGGTCTCAAAACCCCGCTCAAGGGGCAGAACTGTGACCGCGATCAGCGTCTTGTTCTCGCGCCGGATGTCCTCCCAGCTGTCTGCGACGGCAACGGGCATCAAGCCGTGGTCCTCCAGCACGCCTTTGAGGCGGTCAGCGGCACCGGCTGAATAGCTGGCGAACACCACGCGTTTCTCGGATGCCCTGAGGGCCTTCACATGGTCGCGCACAGCGTCATAGACGTTCAGATCGCGGTTGTTGCGTTCAGGGCCGAAATCGCGCCCCTGGCGGGCCTCGAAGCTCACCACATTCAGGGCAGGGGGCTCCTCGAACGGCGTCAGGCGGATGGCGTTCAACTCATCCAGCTGGTCCTGCCATTCGGCGTCACTGAGATAAAGCTGTGCGCTCGGCACCGGCTTGTAGGGCGGCGCGGTGATGCTTTTCTCATTCTTGGCGATAGTCCAGGCTTCGCGGCGCGCTTCATAATAGTCATCGACGGCCTTGAAGCGTTCGCTTGCCGCGTCATCTACCTGATGATCAAAGGTGAAAAGCGGTGCGTCCAGATAGTCGAACAGCGTTGCCATCTTCTCGTGGAAGAAAGGCAGCCAGTGTTCCGCGCCCTGATATTTGCGGCCTTCGCTGATGGCTTCATAAAGAAGATCATCGCCTTTGGCGGGGCCGAAGGTGTTCACATAGTTTCTGCGGAAGCGTTCAATGCCTTCCTTCGACAGCGAAAATTCAGACGCCGGTTTGAGGTGCAGGCGCGGGGCCTTGCCCGTCGTGCGCTGGTCCAAGGGGTCGAACCGGCGGATGGTATCCAGCTCATCACCAAAGAAATCCAGCCTGAGCGGGCTGTCTTCGCCGGGCGGGAAAATATCGATCAGGCCGCCGCGCACCGCGAATTCGCCGGGCTCCATCACCTGGCCCGAGCGCGTATAGCCGTTGGACGCCAGGAAGTCCGTCAGCGCCACCAGGTCTACCTCGTCGCCGGGTTCTGCATGGAAGGTGGCGTCCCTGACCGCCTCTGGCGCCGGCACGCGCTGCAGCGCAGCGTTGACGGTGGTCAGTACAACAAGGGGCTTGGTCTGCTTCGCCGCGGTCAGGCGCGACAGGGTCGCCATGCGGCGCGCCACGATATCGCTTTGTGGGCTGACCCGGTCATAGGGCAGGCAGTCCCATGCCGGGAACATCAGCAGTTCCACATCAGGCGCGAAAAATTTCACCGCTGCCGCCATCGCCGCCAGCCGGCCGTCATCGGATGCCACATACAGCACCGGACGCTTGGCATTTCGTCCCGCCAGGTCAGCGAGCAGCATGGCGTCATAGCCGCCGGGCACGCCCGAGGCAATCAGCGGCATCTCCGCGTCTAACAGTTGGTCCAGTGGCATGGTGCTAAATCGTCCGGTTTACTTGGCCTTGAGGGTCATGAAATCCAGCTTCTGCAGGCGGTCCATCATCTCGCCCTGATACCGTTCAGGCACATCGATGCCCTTCGTGACCCAACCGAGTATTTCGTGATCCTGCTCCTCGAACAGAACCTCGAACCACTCGCAATCGTCAGCACTGAAGCCGTCCTTGTTGGCCTCGACAAAATTGCCGAAAATCAGGTCCAGTTCCTTGATGCCGCGGTGCCAAGCCCGGAACAACAGGCGGCGCCTGCGGTCTTCAAGGTTGATGTCCTTGTGCGGGTTGTAGCCTTGGTCGCTCATTGCTGAAACCTTCCCTCGGGAAACTGAAAAAATACATCGCCACCAGCAGATTTTGATCTGTCTGTTTGATGGGCGGCACACCATAGGCTAAGGTCCGCTTTGGTTAAAGGGAAACTTTCATGATTTTCGGGGGAAATCCGCCCTATGCGGCCTGAAGCGCTGTTTGATTATTTCGCTGATATCGAGCGCCTGCCGGGCATCGGCAAGCGTAACAAGCTGGCGATTGAGCGCCTCGCGGGCACGCGCACCCGCGACCTCTTGATGCATCTGCCCACAGGGCTGGTGGACCGCCGCTACCGCCCGAAAGTCAGGGACGCCGCACCGGGCAGTATCGCGACACTTGAAGTGGTGGTGGACGAGCATCTGCCGCCGCACAACAAGCGCGCGCCCTATAAGGTGCGCTGCCACGATGACACCGCCGAGCTGACGCTGGTGTTTTTCCATGCGCGGGCGGACTATCTGAGGAAGCAGCTGCCAGAAGGCGAAACGCGGATAATCAGCGGAAAACTTGAGCATTTCCAAGGGGATGCCCAGATGACCCATCCGGATTATATGGTCTCCCCCGATAGTGCGGACGAGCTTCCGCTTCTGGAAACCGTCTATCCCCTGACCGCCGGGCTGTCGGGCAAGGTGCTGCGGAAAGCCATCCATGCGGCGCTTGAAAGCGTGCCCCCACTGCCGGAATGGCAGCTCAAAGATATTGTCGAGCGCGAAAAGTGGCCAGATTTCCTGAGTGCGATCAAGCGCTTGCACAACCCTGAAGGCCCCGAAACATTAGCCCCAAAAAGCCCCGAACGGCGGCGGTTGGCGGCGGATGAGCTGCTGGCCACCCAGCTGGCGCTGGCGATCGTGCGCGACCGCACACAGAAGAAGCGCGGCAGGGCACTCAAGGGAAATGGGCACATAAGGGGCACACTGATAGGGAATCTTCCCTACAGCCTCACAGGCGACCAGGAAAAGGCCCTTCAGGAGATCATCACCGACCTTGAAAGCGGCCGCGCTATGCTCCGCCTGATGCAGGGCGATGTCGGCAGTGGCAAGACGGTCGTGGCGCTTCTTGTGATGGCAGCGGCGGTCGAAGCGGGCGTGCAGGCAGCATTGCTGGCGCCCACCGAAATCCTGGCGAACCAGCATCTGGAGACCATCGCACCGCTGGCTGAAAAAGCAGGGCTCAGAGTTGAGAAACTGACGGGGCGTTTCAAGGGCAAGCACCGCCGGGACATCCTTGAGCGCCTGGCGGCAGGCGAGATTGACATCCTTATCGGCACCCACGCCATCATCCAGGACGATGTCCAGTTCAGGGACCTCGGCCTCGCGATCATTGACGAGCAGCACCGCTTCGGCGTGCAGCAGCGCCTGGCGCTCGCCGCGAAGGCGACAGCAGGCATCGACGTGCTGGGCATGACCGCCACCCCCATCCCGCGCACGCTGACGCTCACAGCCTACGGCGACATGGATGTCAGCCGCATTCAGGAAAAGCCGCCCGGGCGCCAGCCAGTGGACACCCGCGTGGTGTCGCTGGACCGCCTGGGCGAGGTGGCGCAGGGCATTGGCCGTGCGGTTCAGGCAGGCCAGCGCGCCTACTGGGTTTGCCCGCTGGTCGAAGAAAGCGAAAAGCTGGACCTGGCGGCAGCCGAAGACCGCTTCCGCGATTTTCAGCAGATGCTGGGGCCGCGCGTCGGCCTCGTGCACGGCAAGATGAAGGGCGCAGACAAGGACGCAGTGATGGAAAAATTCCAGACCGGGGAGATTTCAGTGCTGGTGTCCACTACGGTGATTGAGGTGGGCGTGAATGTCCCGGAAGCCACCATCATGGTGATCGAACACGCAGAACGCTTTGGCCTGGCGCAGCTGCACCAGCTGCGTGGCCGGGTGGGGCGCGGGGCCGGGAAATCCACCTGCATCCTGCTGCGTGGCAGCGAAATCGGTGAAGTGGCGCGGGCGCGGCTCAAGACCATGCGCGAAAGCGAGGACGGCTTTCTGATCGCGGAAGAAGACCTGAAGCTTCGGGGCGGCGGCGAGATAATCGGCACCAAGCAAAGCGGCCTGCCGGAATTCAAGATGGTCGATTTCCTGGAGCACGCAGACCTGATCGAGCTCGCGCGCGACGACGCCCGCCTGATCGTCAACAAAGACCCTGAGCTGAAGTCAGACCGCGGCAAGGCGCTGAGGCACTTGCTGTACTTGTTCGAACGCGATGAGGGCGTGCGCCTGATGCAGTCGGGCTAGATTGCGACAGGATGCTTTTTAGAATGTCACTGTCACGGTAATGGTGTCTGCGTAAGACCCCGGGGCGCTGCTTTGCAGCGCGAATATGCGGCCATAGGCGGTAATGGTTTGCGCCGAGCCTGTGCCCGTGCCGGAAACCGTATCAACGCCAACGGTTTCGCCCCAAACGGTGGTTCGGCCGCTTTCCTGATAAAGCGTATAATTCAGCTGGTTGGCGCCCGATTCCAGTTTGCGGCTGGCGACTGTAGCGCCGCTGCCGGTGCCTGCGTCAAGGCCCACATCATAGGTGGTGGCGTTGGTGCAGGTGACATCCATGGTTGCAGAGGCATCTGTCGGCGTTGCCGAAAACACATCATAGGTGCCGAACGCAAGGTCATTGGCGACAACGGTGCAGCTGGCGCTGATGTCCGCCGTGACCTGGAAGGTGTCCGTTTGGGCTGCGACCTGCCTGGACGCAAGAAAGACCAGCGACAGGAGGAACCCCACCTGGGCCAAGCGCAGGAACTGCAGGTTCAGTGTTTTCGTCTTCACGTTGGTCATTGCGTATCACCCCATTCATCATTGCCTTAGGAAGCACTGCTTCCAGGCCTTTCTGACCCCCATCATTGCACTCTGGTCC
>JBNKYQ010000101.1:0-10386 GCA_050300975.1 Kordiimonas sp. | reverse complement strand
TGCAGTATTCTAGCATCTCACGTAAATGTTGACGCCATGGCCCCTTCTTGAACTTCGTGACATATGGCTGACGATCCCATTCGTAATCCCAGGGGATCATCATGGTGAAGGGACCATCGCCATTCAATTCATTCGCAAGTCCGGAAAATACAAGTGCCGCTCAGCGCCTTTCTCATGATCATCTTCTTGTGGAAGATAGCTGTTGAAGTTTATGAAATACCAAAGTTTATCCTGCCTGCTCCAGATGCCGTTCTGCAGGCCTTCTTTACCGATTTCGGCAGCCTTATGGTCGCGCTAGGCCAAACACTGAAGGTGACATTCACAGCCCTTGCGGCAGCCATTTTCAGCGGCGTCCTGCTCGCTCTTTTGTTCTCGCTCTCCCGGTCGTTCGAGATGACGGTATACCCGTTCGCAGTGGTTCTTCAGGTGACGCCGATTGTCTCGGTCGCGCCGCTCGTGCTGATCTGGGTCGGGATTGACCATGTGGACCGTGCGCTGGTGATCATCGCATGGCTCGCCGCCTTTTTCCCAATCCTTGCCAATATGTCGGCGGGTCTGCGCAGTGTGGACCGGCACCTGAGTGACCTGTTCACGCTGTATGGCGCAAGCCGCTGGCAGCGTTTCTGGCGCCTTTCCTGGCCCACAGCCCTGCCGTACTTGCTCGCCAGCCTAAAAATCAGCGGCGGACTGGCGCTTATTGGCGCTGTAGTGGCGGAGTTTGTGGCGGGTTCCGGCGGTGCGACGGGGCTTGCATGGCGTATTCTCGAGGCAGGAAACAGGCTGCAGGTGGAAAAGATGTTCGCTGGCCTCGTGCTCCTGAGCCTGGCAGGCGTGGCGATCTTCTATCTCTTCAGCGCCCTTGAGTGGCTGTTGATGCGCAAACGCAGCTAGCGGTACAGCACGGCGTTCCTGAGGTGCTCCGCCGACTGTACAATCGTGTAAGCCTCAGCTTCAGTGAGGTCGCTTTCTTCCAGCGCTTTCACCAGGCAATCCAGCAATGCATCAAAATGCTCGTCGGTCAGTTTATGCTGCAGCACAAGGCCTTTGTGGGCTTGCCGCATATAGTCACGTGTGCCTTGGTTGGTTTCCATCAGCAGAGAGGAAAAGAACCAAACCTGCTTTCTTTTGAGGGCGTTAACATCAGGATCTTTGAAGAAGGCAGTTGTTACTGGATTTGCCACCAGCAGGTCATAGAAACGCGAAACAACTTTGTCAAATTTGTCTGTGACCTTGGCAGACGTTCCTGCAGTCATACATGTCTCCAATGTACCGAGCCCCACTCTACTATATACAGATAGAGGAATGCGGCACAATGTCTCTTGCCCTTTGGGCTCAATGACGGTAGCAAACCCGCATGATGTTTCAGACAGAAGATAAGAACCGCCGCGCGGTTGGATATTGGCTGCTGTTCATGGCTTTCATGGTCTTTGCCATGGTGGTTGTGGGCGGCGCGACACGGCTAACGGAATCGGGCCTGTCGATGGTAGACTGGCGCCCAGTAACAGGGGTTTTGCCACCAATCGGCGACGAAGCCTGGCAGGCTGAATTCGCGAAATACCAGCAAAGCCCAGAGTATAAGCTCAAGAACTATCATATGAGCGTCGAGGACTTTAAGGGAATCTTCTACTGGGAATGGGGCCACAGGCTTCTCGGCCGCCTGATCGGCGTGTTCTTCCTGCTGCCCATGCTGTGGTTCTGGGCCAAGGGCAGGGTGCCTGAAGGCTATAAGCCGCGACTGGCGGGATTGTTCGTTCTAGGTGGCCTTCAAGGGCTGATGGGCTGGTATATGGTCATGTCCGGGCTTGTGGACGAGCCAGCTGTAAGCCATTACCGCCTGACCGCACACCTGTCGCTCGCGCTTCTGATCTTCGGCGCTATCTTCTGGACGGCCCTGTCGCTCCTGAACCCGAAGCCGGCGGGCGGGTCCCCCATCCTCAAGCGCCTGACCCACACAGCCATGCTCGTGCTGGTGCTTCAACTGGTGATGGGGGCGCTGGTGGCGGGCCTGAAAGCGGGGCATATCTTCAACACCTGGCCGCTAATGGGCGAGAGCTTTGTGCCGGAAGGCCTGTGGTTCATGGAGCCCTGGTGGCTCAATATGCTGGATAACGCCATCACGGTTCAGTTTGACCACCGGATGGGCGCCTATGTGCTGACGGCTCTCGTGGTAGGTATCGCTTTCATGGGCCGGAGGGCACCAAAAGAAACAAAAAATGCCACTTACCTCTTGATCGGAGCGGTCGGTGTGCAGATGTTATTAGGCATCATAATGCTTCTGAAAGAAGTCCCGGTCAGTTGGGGTACCGCCCACCAGGGTGGCGGGGTGCTTGTATTGGCCGCAATAATAAATCTGATGCATAAACAGCGAGGGAGGATCGCCAAATGAGCGACCAACAAGAAAACCAGCAATCAGACTATGTCACCATCTATGTTATGGCGGAAAGCGAAGACGTGGGTGTTCACATCTCCACGGCGCTTGTGAAAGAACGCATCGTAGCCTGCGCCAACGTGAATGCAGGTACACGGTCTATCTATGAGTGGGACGGCATTATCCAGCTGGAAAATGAAGTGACCATTTTCATGAAAACCGCACGCAGGAACGTGGACGCCGCCGTCGCGCGGATCAAGGAACTTCACAGCTACGAAGTGCCGTGCATCACTGTGATGCCAATCGTTGGCGGCAACGCCGATTATATGGCCTGGATCGAACGCCAGATCGACTAGCGCGGCTTTACTTCAGCCAGAGATTATAGAGGGCGGCGCCATCATCGCCGCCTTCACCTATATGGAGCGTACCGTCCTCAAGGATCAGCGCCCGACCGGACCCTTTGAGGTCCCAAAGCCTCCCCTTCAGGAAAACATTCATGCCCCAACGCACGCCGTGGCTTTTGGCTTTGGCGGGCAGGGCGTACTTTATCCAGGCCTCGCCTTCGGTGATCTGACCGATATCGGCTTTCCAGTCGTCGCCCGAAGGGCTGTCATTCAAATAGCCCTGCCACGGTGCATCCCATGTGGCACCTGTCAGAAAGCTGGGCACCAGGAGGATTTCGGCTCCTTCGTCCGCGAGATAGCCTGTCGTGTCATCAAACCAGCTGTCAGCGCAGATCAAGACGCCAACCGCGTGGTCACCGACGGTGAAGGAGGGCAGAAACTCAGCCTTTGAAGCGGTCGTGAAACCAGTTTCGGACGGGATCGGGTGCACCTTGCGGACGGCATCTTCCATGGGCTTGCCGTCTGGGCCGAACACGAAGCCCGCATTGAAAATCGGACCGTGACCGTATGACAGGCTGTCAGGGTACACGCCGGGTGTCATGATGGCGCTGGAGCCCGCAACAAGCGTGATGCCGTATTTCCTTGAGAGCGCGCCGTAGACCTTCAGCTGGGCATCGGCGGAAGCCCGTGTGCGGGTGCGGATCAGGGCGGCGGATGTATTGTCCCGATTGTCAAAGATGAACAGGTTCTTAAGGAACTGGGGCAGGTTGTGCGTGATGATCGGCAGCATGGCGCCTGACGTTGTGTCCGCGTCATAGACGCGGCTACCCTGATCGGTGGCTATCAGCCACGTGCCGATATGCTCAGGCAGCAACACGATGGTGCCTTCCTTCAGCCAGCCGTGCTTTTGCGCCTCAAGGAGATAACCGTCCAGCTTTGCTTGAAAACGCGCGGGCGTGGCGTAATCCAGCGGCTCCATGTAAGGCTCGATCCCCACGACATTGCCATGGCCGGTGTCAGTGCCATAAGAAGCCTTGATTTTGAGGTGCAGCACCGGCGGTTCGCCCAGGTCGGGCGCAAGGCCAGGCCAGAACAAATAGACGCCGGCGGCCATAAGGACCGCCAGCGCGATGAGTTTCTTTCTGTGACGCATCAGCATACGCGCAGCCTATCAGGCGTTTGCGAGGCGCACCACCTGTTTGCCGAAGTTGCGGCCTTTCAGAACGTCCATGAAGGCCTGGGGTGCGTTTTCAATGCCTTCAGCCACGCTTTCGCGGTACTTCAGCTTGCCTTCCTTGAGCCAGCCTGCGCCCACCTGGACCCATTCCTTACAGAGGTCTGGATAGTTGAAGACGATAAAGCCCTGCATCTTGACGCTGCGGCCGACCAGAACAGCCAGATTACGCGGGCCAGGAGGCATGTCTTCAAGTTTCTGGTCATAGACCGCGATCATGCCGCATAGCGCCACCCGGGCGTTGAAATTGAGGTTGTTGATCACGGCCTCGAGCTGCGGCCCGCCAACGTTCTCAAAGTAAACATCAATGCCCTTGGGGTTGGCCGCGCGCGTGGCCTTGTGGATGTCGGAGGTTTTGTAGTTGAAGGCTTCGTCAAAGCCGAGCTCGTCCTTCAAGTAGGCTACTTTTTCATCCGACCCTGCGCTGCCGGCCACGTGGCAGCCCATGTTCTTGCCGATTTGGCCAACAACCTGGCCCACAGCGCCTGAGGCCGCGGATATAAACAGTTGGTCGCCTTCCTTCAGCTCCCCCACGCCCTTAAGGCCCACATAAGCCGTCATGCCGGGCATGCCAAGGACGCCCAGATAATAGGATAGGGGCGCGAGGTCAGGATCAACCGGCTGAAAGCCCTCTCCGGTCGTTACCATATAGTTGGCCCAGAGGCCCATGCCCGTGACGTAAGTGCCTTCAGGGAACTTGCCGCCGTTGGACTTAACCACCTTCGCCACGATGCCCGCCTGCAGTGGCTCACCAATCTGGAAGGGTGGGACATAGCTTTTCACATCATTCATGCGGCCGCGCATGTATGGGTCTACCGACATATAGATGGTCTCGAGCAGCATCTCGCCCTGGCCGGGCTCAGGTACTGCTGCTGTTGCCAGCTTGAAGTTTTCCGGTACCACGACGCCGTCTGGGCGGCTTGCTAAAAGGATCTGCTTGTTTTCCATGACGATACTGTCCCCAAAATTGAATGTTTAACGTGAGCAATGATATGGGGCAGGGTCCCATTGGGGCAAACAAGGCACTGAAAATGCTGGGGTATTTAATTACCGTTTTATTAAGTTATTGTTTTTACGTCATAAAATACATAAAGTCGTGAAAAATAGCTGTTGACTAGCGACAAAATCCGCATATATTGCCCGCCACGAACCGAGATGCGGGAATTTCCCGCCTTTTTGGTATTGAGAGTTTAACACCGGTTTACCGGTAACCGAGGCAAAATTGCGATGAAAACTTATTCCGCAAAACCTTCGGAGATCGAGAAGAAATGGCTCGTTGTTGACGCAGAAGACGTAGTTCTGGGTCGTCTGGCACAAGCTGTTGCAGTTGTTCTCCGTGGCAAGCACAAGCCAACTTACACGCCGCACATGGACTGTGGTGACAATGTAATCGTCATCAACGCTGAAAAAGTGAAGCTGACCGGCAAGAAACTTGCTGACAAAGTTTACTACCGTCACACTGGCCACCCAGGTGGTATCAAGTCTGCAACTGCAGGCGAGATCCTCACTGGCCGTTTCCCAGAGCGCGTAATTGAAAAAGCGATCGAGCGTATGATCCCTAAGGGTCCGCTTGGCCGTCAACAAATGCGCAACCTGCGTGTATACGCTGGTACTGAGCATCCACATGCCGCACAAGAGCCTCAGGTTCTCGACGTTGCTGCAATGAACCCGAAGAATAAGAGGTAAGCGACATGGCCGATCTTCAGGACCTTAAAGAACTGACCGGCGAAGCAGCTGCTGTTGCCGTAGACGTTACCGAAGAGCGCACGCCGGTTGTTGACGACCTTGGCCGCTCCTACGCCACTGGTAAGCGTAAAGACGCTGTAGCCCGCGTTTGGGTTAAGCCAGGCTCCGGTAAAGTGACTGTAAACGGTCGCGATCAGGAAACTTACTTCGCACGCCCAACGCTGCGTCTGATCGTTAACCAGCCTTTCCAGGTTGCTGGCCGCGAAAACCAATATGATGTTATCGCTACCGTTAAAGGCGGCGGTCTTTCTGGCCAAGCTGGCGCGGTAAAGCACGGCATCTCCAAAGCGCTTCAGCTGGCTGAGCCTGAGCTGCGTGCTGCCCTCAAGGCTGCAGGCTTCCTCACTCGCGACAGCCGCGTTGTTGAACGTAAGAAATACGGTAAAGCAAAAGCTCGCCGTTCCTTCCAGTTCTCCAAGCGTTAAGCGTTTACAGAGTTTCTGTTTCGAGTATCAGTATCGAGTACCACAAAATACTGTTCAGAGTTCAAAAGGCTGCCCCAAGGGGCGGCCTTTTTTGTTTGGGCGATTAGCGCGGCAGTGAAAAGTACAGGATACCGTCCAACAGATTGGTTTGTCGGAAACCTACCTTTTCAAGCACGCCGATAGACGGGATGAGATCGGGCAAAGTCGTCGCGGTAACAGCTTTGACAGATGGGTCCTTGAACGCGCGGTCCACCAGAAGCCTCGTCATCCGCGTGGCAAATCCGCGCCTTCTGTAGGGCTCGAGGATGCTGTAGCCGATCTCGACCTCACCATTCTCATCCGGCTGTTCCTTGAAGCCGCCAACACCGATCGCGTGGCGCGCGCCGTTCTCATTGAGCAGCACATAATAGAAGCCCCAGTCCGCTGATTCTGTCCCTTCTGGGATGAGATTCAGTGCATAGCGGAAACTGTCTTCGTCGTTGAGGTCCGGCGGCCAGTAGGGTGGTGTGCCAACATCGAGAATATCGAACACCGTTGTTGGGTCGTTGAGCTCTGCTTGCAGCAACTGCTTGCTAGCGGGAATCAGGCTGAGTGTTCCGTCACCCAGGATAGAAGAGTGGTTGGTCATTGAAGTGTCCTGAAAGAATATATGATTGATCAGGCAAGCAATAACGCCCCGTTCATGACGGGTGATGCTTACGCAGCGATTTCAGTGCCTTTCAGGCAATCACAGGCGATCCAATTCGCTGAAGATGAGGCTTCAGTATAGCGTCAGTTTGGCGTAAGGCCAATAGCCTCTCTAGTGATGGTCATGGCCGCAGTGTGGGTCACCGCAGGCGGAGCCATGCTTCAGGTATTTCTGCATCTTCTTCAACAGCCGGTCGCGCTTCATCTTGGAGATGTGATCAAGGTAGGTGCGGCCATCCAGATAATCCATTTCATGCTGGATCACGATGGCAAGAAAACCCTCTGCGTCGAGCTCTTGGGCGTCGCCGTTCCGGTCGAGATACTTCACCTTGATGGCATTTGGGCGGGAGATGTCGGCAGAAATGCCCGGGAAGCTCAGCGACGCTTCCTCGTTTGTCGACAGCTCGTCGGACGTCCAGGTGATCTCAGGATTGATGCACACGAGCGGGTCGCGGTTGCCATCCGGCTGGATATCCACAACGATCATTCGGTGCAACAGCCCAACCATATTCGCGGCAATACCAATGCCTCGGTTTTCATACATCACATCCAGCATCTGGTCCGCGAGGGCCTTGATGTCGTCGGTAACGCTGGCAACAGGAACGGCTTTCTTGCGAAAGATCGGATCCGGGGCAGTGATGATATGAAGGTGCACCATGGTAGGGCTCCGCAATAGGATTTGATCTGTGGTTCCAATAGCCTGAACCAGGCTAACAGGGAAGCGAAAATACATGTGCTGTGTTTTCAACAGCTTCTTAACTCAAAATTCATAGAAAACGCTGACAGATAGGCTATGAGGCCTTATTAAGGTGAAGCACACGGTTGGGGTTGAGAGTAAAGTATGTCTTCATTTCCAAGAGATATTTCCGCAAAAATCCAGCATTCGCTGGCGGAATTTTCTATTGCCGAAGTCAATAGCGGCAACAGGGATCTGCTGGGCCGCGATGCCGCTTGGCTTTTTGCCTATGCCTACAGGAACGTTGGTATTGGTGGTGTCCCGGCGCGGGCGGACCTCTCACCCAACGATATGAAGCATCTGCTGCCGGACGTGATGATTCTCGAGCCGCAAATAGACGGTGACACACTGGCTGACATCAAGGTTCGCCTGACCGGGTCCCGCATGGCCGCTTTCTATGGCCCTGTTGTTGACGGCAGCCTTAGGACACTCAATAGCGCAACGGCGGTCGATCGCGGGTTCAAGTGTGTGGCTGCAGTATTGGCTTCTGGCCAGCCGGTGTTGGGGCATTCGGTCAAGATGTCCGCTGACCTGCCGTATTTTCAGGTCACGCTGCTGTTTATACCGCTGGTCGGGGACGATGGTGTGATTGACCAGATCTTTGTCCATTTCTCGGCCACGCCTGAGTAATCCATAAATGTGATCACATTTTTGTTGCGTCAGTAATTTCCCTGGTTCAGAGTAGCGCCCAAACGCCACCCAGGGAGGATATCCAATGGCTGCTCCATCAATTGTTTCGTTTGATTCCGTGACGCCTGAACGCGAGGAAAGCATGCCGGAAGGCGACAAGCTGATTTCAGGTACGCCCCTACAGCTCACCGAAAACATCTATGAAGGCGCTTCCGGCAAGTTCTTCACGGGTTTCTGGTCATCAGCACCGGGCAAATGGCACGTCAACTATGACGGCGAAGAAGAGTTTTGCCATATCCTGGAAGGCGAAATTGAGCTGACCAGCGAAGCGGGCGACGTACAGCGTTTCAGCGCTGGCGACCGTTTCGTCGTGCCGGCCGGGTTCAAGGGAACCTGGGAAACCATTGAGTCCTGCAAGAAGCTCTATGTCATTTCGCTGGTCGATTAAACTGGGCACCAACTGTTTCATATTTTAGCGACCAGCAAAGACACTATTAACCCGCCCGGACTACAATCAAGGACGGAGGGCAAGCTTGATGCTGGATAGAGTTGCAGCAGGAATGACGGAATTTGTTGCCTTGTCGGCATTGTTCGGCTTGGCGGCCATCATCCTGCGCGGTTGGAAATCCCTGAAACCGACTGACCGGCAGCTGCGCAACTGGCGGGTCAACGGCAGCTATTTCGCGTTTGACCTGTTGGTCACAACACCTGCCCTGGTGATGGTGGCTGATGCGCTCCGGACTATGGTGAGCGGCGGCCAAAACGGCGAGGCACAGGGTTTGCCGGACCTGCCCATCTGGGCCGTAGCTGCGCTCGCGGTTATTCTTTCTGATTTTATCGGCTACTGGCGCCACCGCCTGATGCACCTGGCGCCGCTTTGGCCGGTTCACGCTGCCCACCATAGCGACGAAGACCTGACTTGGTTTTCCCTGATCCGATTTCACCCCCTGAACCGGCTGGTGGCTGTCTGCCTTGATGCAGCGATCCTCTCGGCTCTGGGGTTACCCATATGGGCGATCATCTTCAGCAACCGGGTTCGGCACTATTATGGCTATCTGGTCCATAGCGACCTCGGCTGGCGCTTTGGCCCGCTGAAATATATTTTTGTCAGCCCGTTCCTGCATCGCTGGCACCACGCCACGGATGAAGCCGCTCGCGATACAAATTTCGCAACCATTTTCTCGCTCTATGACTGGATGTTCGGTACCTTCTATTGTCCGACCCACCGGGCGGTCCAACTGGGCGTCGACCGGCCCGACTATCCCACCAGCTTTATCGGCCAGCTCTGGCACCCATTTGCCGCATGGGGCAGGTGGATAAAGGCGACGCTTGCGTCTTCGCGTGCGACACGCGAACCCTCCTGATCACAATTGCTTGTTTACTCCCAGGATGACGGTGGTCGAACACCGCCGTTTGTGAAATAGTGCCGACAGGCTTTTACAATGGAGATTATTAGAAGATGGTTTTTCGTGCCGTAACCGCAGCAATCGCATTTGCCTGTTCCGCTTTCATCGCACCGGCTGCCTCAGCTTTCACCCACGCGGGTGATCACGCGGAAGTCTATATCATCAGTCCCGCTGATGGCGCAGAAGTCGCGAGCCCTGTGACAGTTGTGTTCGGCCTGAAGGGCATGGGTGTGGCGCCCGCCGGAACCGACAAGGCGAATACCGGCCATCACCACCTGTTGATTGATACGGACTTGCCGCCACTTGACGAAAACATCCCGGCCGACAAGCATCATATGCATTTCGGTGGCGGGCAGACTCAGGTGACACTGGACCTCAGCCCAGGCAAGCACACACTGCAGCTTCTGCTTGGTGATATGAATCATATCCCGCATGACCCTGCGGTCTATTCCAAGAAGATCACCATCACGGTTACAGAGTAGGGTGGCATCAAAAAAGGCCAGCAAATACTGGCCTTTTTCTTAACTGCTATTGCCTTAGCCTTCGAACTGCAACGGCGCGAGTGGCTCCCACTTCAACAGGTTTCGTGACGGGTCATAAAACGGGCGATTGAAGTCTGCCTTGAAGGTCTGCCTTTTCATTTTTCTCAGCAGCACGTTGGCCTTGCTGTTGCTCATACCCACACCCGTGCTGGAAACGGTGGGCCTTAGCGGGCGTTCAAGCCAGGTTAGGCGATAATTGACGCGCTGTGCCAATGCATGTGTCTGTTCGTTGAGCACCGCGTACTGCCGTCGGAAGTCCTTGTTCAGG
>JBNKYQ010000100.1:0-10462 GCA_050300975.1 Kordiimonas sp. | reverse complement strand
GAAAGAAACGCGTAAGCTCTCTACTGTGCGCCTTATTCTGGCTGCAATCAAAGAAAAAGATATCGAACTTCGGACAACAGATGGTGGCGACCGCGATGACGACGCCATGATCACCGATATTCTGTCGAAAATGGTCAAGCAGCGCCGGGACAGCATCAAGGCCTATGAAGAAGGCGGTCGGTGCGAGCTGGCGGAGCAGGAGCGCGTCGAGATTGAAATCATCGAGGAATTCCTGCCCAAGCAGCTGTCCGACGCTGAAATCAAGGCAGCGTGTGAAGCCGTGGTTGCCGAGTTGGGCGCCGAAGGCCTGAAGGACATCGGCCGCTGCATGGCGGCGCTGAAGGAAAAATACGCGGGCCAGATGGATTTTGCCAAGGCAAGCGTGACCATCAAGGGCATGCTGAGCTAACAGCTGAACCTATATAGAGATCAAGGAGAAGGGCGGCGCCAATTTGGCAGCCGCCCTTTTCAGTTGACCGGGCGGTGTCACACCCGGTGGGGTAATGGGGCTGGGGCAACACAAGGGGGGGTTGCTGCCCGTTTGTGGTGTCAAATCTTGATCACCTGCATGGGCCGGATTTCCATGGATCGCCGCTTTGGGTGGGATGGGGCCCCGGCCTTTTTTGTCGTGTCCTCGGGCAGGGTGCGCACGGTGTGCAGTATCTTCTCGTCGACCGGCGCCAGGAGGGTCGCCAGCTTCGAGAAGAAGCTTTCCTTTTTCGTCTCTTTAGATTTAATTTCCTTAGGCATGTCGTAACTCCGTTTTCTTATTGTTGTTGATATTGTTGATTTTTGGCAGTATTTCAATTTCGTAGTTTTAAGGCTTTGGCTTAGAAATTTTAAGGAAATGCGATGCGCTACAAGCTGCAGTCCCTGTCTGGCATCCTGGCGTTTGACGCGGCCGCGCGCCACGGCAGCCTGACCCTGGCGGCCAAGGAGCTGGGCCGAACCCAATCCGCCGTCAGCCAGCAGGTAAAGGGGCTGGAGGAGCAGCTTGGCTTTGCGCTGTTTGTGCGCAAACCGCGGGAGATCGAGCTGACATCCGCGGGGCGGGCGCTCGCCAAGGCGGTCAAGCAGGCGCTTGAAGGGATTGACGAAAAGGTCACTACGCTGATGCGCCGGCATGAGCCCAACGTGATCCGCTTGTCGGCCTATCATTCCTTCGCCATCCAGTGGCTGATCCCGCGCCTGCCGCGTTTCTCCATGGCGCACCCGGAGATCGATATCCGCCTGAACGCGGATGACCACCAGGTGGATGTGGCCGCGGAAGGCTATGACCTGGCGATCCGCGGCGGCTGGCTGGGCAAGCTGCCGTCAGGCGTGAAGCCCATGCGGGTTGAGAAATACATGCCTGTTTACGCGCCCAGCCTGGCGGACGGGCGGGAGATCACGGTTGATGACCTGACGGACTTCCCGCTGATCGGCTATGAGGACCGTAGTTATTGGAATGACTGGCTTGAACATAATGATGTGGAACTGCGTGACCCGGACTACGGCAAAACCTACAGCCACTCAGGCCTTCTGGTGCAGGCGGCGATCGTGGGGGCGGGCATCGGCATGGCGCCGCTCGCGACCGCCGCGCAGGCGCTGATTGACGGCAGGCTCAGGTGCGTGCGCGGCAAGCCGTCCAGCAACGGCTTCTGTTTTCATGCCGTGACGGCGGGGGAACCGGTATCCGAAAATGTGGCGCTGTTTGTTCAGTGGCTTGAGGATGAGATGGCGCAAATGGAAGTCGATTTGCAGAACTATATGGAGTAGTGGAGGTATCTACCGTGTTCTTTTCCGAAAGCCTCAAGCGCATATTCCATGGGATC
Organism: Kordiimonas sp.; assembly: GCA_050300975.1. Classification (GTDB taxonomy): domain Bacteria; phylum Pseudomonadota; class Alphaproteobacteria; order Sphingomonadales; family Kordiimonadaceae; genus Kordiimonas. The sequence continues at coordinate 8,648 of JBNKYQ010000100.1, read as the reverse complement.
GCCAACCCTTGATTCAGAGACCATCGGTGGTTCTTCAGTGATGACATCCATGCAATGATCAGCACAATAGAGGCCATAGTGAACGGGGTTCTCAGATAATTGAGCCACGAAGCTGTTTTCACAGATGTAATCGAGGTAGTAGGATTTTTTGAAGATTGCAGCGATGCCACCTTCAAAGACCTCATCTTTCCCTTTCCCGCAATCATAGCTCTCGTTCAATACCGAGTAGGCTAGGTACCTTGGGAAGTAGACAATGAATCGCCGAGACGAAGGCACTGTTTCAACCGGTGACATATCCCAGGTAACCCCTTCCACGACCTCTATCGGTTTGGGTGGCTGGAAAACGCCTCCTTCCTCAATAATAAGCAGCAGGTCATTTCCTCCAAGCTCGCTGTAGCGATCGAGGTAAAGGTATTTGCATTCGTTGATTGTAAGGAAGTCAGTCATCGGCCCCGTGCTACGCTTTGGTTTTTTGTGTCCAATTCAGGCTATTATCCTCATGCGGGTTAGGCTAGAAGGAATGTTTCGAAAGTTGGGAAATTCTTTGCAGGATCGTTATGGCGCTTAGTCCGCAGTTTCTGGATGAGCTAAAGCACAGGTTTACCCTGTCCGACGTGATCGGGCGGTCGGTGAAGCTTGTGCGCCATGGGCGCGAGCACCAGGGGCTGTGCCCGTTCCATAATGAAAAGACACCGTCTTTCACGGTGAATGACCAGAAAGGTTTTTACCATTGCTTCGGCTGCGGCGCGCACGGCAGCGTGATCGATTTCGTCATGGGCACCCAGGGGATGGAGTTCATGGAGGCCATTGAGGTGCTGGCGGGTGAAGCGGGCATGGAAATGCCGCGCCAGACACCGCAGCAGATTGAACGCGACAAAAAGCGCGGCACGCTCAGCGAAGCCATGGACACGGTGGCCAAATGGTATATGACGCAGCTTAAGGGTCAGGTCGGCCGGGCGGCGTATGACTATATCAAGGGCCGGGGCCTGACGGACGAAACGCTTGAGCGCTTCGGCATGGGATATGCGCCATCGGCCCGCACGGCGCTGAAGGACGCCATGATCGCCCGCGGCATTGGCGAAGATCAGCTGATCGAGACCGGCATGCTGATCAAGCCCGAGGGCGGCGGCGCAAGTTATGACCGCTTCCGCGATCGGCTGATGTTCCCGATCACCGACCGGCAGGGCCGGGTGATCGCCTTTGGCGGCAGGGCACTTTCAAAAGACGCCAAGGCCAAATACCTGAACAGCCCGGAAACCACGCTCTTCCACAAGGGCGCGACGCTTTATAACTGGGCCAATGCCCGCGCGGCATCCTATGACGCCGGGCAGGTGATGGTGGTCGAAGGCTATATGGATGTGATCGCGCTGGCGCAGTACGGCATCGATTATGCCGTGGCGCCCTTGGGCACTGCGCTCACGGAAGAACAGATTTCCCACCTGTGGCAGATGGCGGACGAGCCGATCCTGTCATTCGATGGCGACAACGCGGGCCTGCGGGCCGCCTCAAGGGCGCTTGAGCGCGCGCTGCCGATGCTGAAGCCAGGCAAGTCGCTCCGCTTCGTATTCATGCCGGAAGGCGATGACCCCGACAGCCTGGTGCAGCGCGAAGGCAAGCGCGCGATCGAGAAGCTGATCGATAACGCCGATCCGCTGGTGAACGTGCTGTGGCGCAACCTGACAGAGGGCGTGCCGGTGGATACACCAGAGCGCCGTGCGGGGTTAGAGAAAAAAATCTTCGGTGTTCTTTCCGAAATCGAAGATGAAAACGTCAAGAAGCTTTACCAGACCGAATTCAGGAACCGGATATGGGAGCTGTTCCGCCCGGCCAAGAAGCAAGGCGGCCAAGGCGCGCGCCACGCAGGCCGGCAGGCAGGCGGCAACCAGCGGTTCCAGAAGAAGAATGCGGGCGGCATGCAGCCGTGGCAGCAGGGCGGGGGATTGAAGCACACTTCCTTCGCGCAAGGGGACAAGGCACGGCCAGTGACAGACCGGATGGAAAAGCTGATTATCCTGACGCTGGTGCATCATCCGGAAATTCTGATCAAGCATGAGGAACTGGTGGCAGGGCTTGAGTTCGGCACATCCGGGCTTGACGATTTGCGTGGCGCGTTATTAGAGAAGGCAGCTTTAGGCGAGACCCTTGACCATGAGGCAGTGGTTGCCCATTTGGAAGACAGGCCGGAAATGGTCACGCTGGAGAAGCTTCTGGCTGACCGGGCGCTCCGCGATGACTGGTTTGCCTGGCCCGATGCGGCGCTCTCTGATGCGCTGACCGGATTCGAGCATATTGTCTCGCGATTCCAGCATATTACGGCGGCAAAAGCGGCGTATGAGCAGGCTGAAGCGGAATTTGCAGCCGATATGACGGAAGAAAATAAAGACCGATTTATCGCGGCGCAGGAGGCTTTCCGGGCGCTCGAGGAAAAAGAAGCAGACAAAGAAGGATACCGGCTCGAATCAGGCAGGTTTTCTTTCAATTAATATGGTATAGACTGCGATTCGCGCAGTTCTGGAGAAAAAATACATGGCAACTAAGGCGAATCAGGAAGACGAAAAGGCAACTGGCTCCGACGAAGGCAATGAGCGTTCGATCGGTGATGCTACCGAAGCCGCCGTCAAAAAGATGATCGCAAAGGCCAAGGAGCGGGGCTACATCTCGTATGATGAGCTCAACGCCGCCTTGCCGACCGAGGAAATGTCATCCGAGAAAATCGAAGACATCATGACCATGCTGTCTGAGATGGGTATCAACGTGACCGACGGTGACGACCCTGATGAAAATGAGGGTGACGACGACAAAGAGTCCGAAGAAACCGAACAGGAAGAATTCAAGACCACAGACAAGAAGGAAGCGAGCGATCGCACCGACGACCCTGTGCGCATGTACCTGCGCGAGATGGGCTCTGTGGAACTGCTGTCCCGTGAAGGCGAGATCGCCATCGCGAAACGCATCGAGGCCGGCCGCGCCACCATGATCGAGGGCCTGTGCATGAGCCCGCTGACGTTCCGCGCCATCATCGAATGGGCCGAGCGTCTCGAAAATGAAGAGATGCTGCTCCGGGACATCATCGACCTTGAAGCCACGCTGGGCAAGGAACCAGACAGCGCCGATCTCGAAGACGAAGACGGCGGCGACGTGATGAAAGAGGGCGCCGAGGAATCCGGCGACAAGGAAGCCAAGGCCGAGACGGCCAAGCCGGCTGACGAAGCCAAGTCGGACGACGACGCCGCAGAAGGCGACGGCAACAACGATAGTGACAGCAACAACGACGATGACGACGACGATGACGAGGAAGCGGCCATGTCGCTTTCCGCCATGGAAGCGCATCTCAAGCCGGAAACGATTGAGAACTTCCGTCTGATTACATCGACGTACAAGAAGTACGCCAAGCTGCAGGACGCTCGTCTGGCGGCGGCTGTGCAAAGCGATACGCTGTCGACTGCGCAGGAGCGCCGCTTCAAGAAGCTGCGTGAGGACCTTATTGCGCTCGTGAGCTCGGTGAAGTTCAACAACATGCGCATCGAAGAACTGGTGGACGAACTATACGGCCTCAACAAGCGCCTGATGAGCCTTTCCGGCCGCCTGCTGCGTTTGGCTGAAAGCCACAAAGTGTCCCGCACCGCCTTCCTTGACGAGTATCAGGGGAACGAACTTGAAGACGGCTGGGCCGACCGCGTTGCCAAGCTGAAGGGCAAGGGCTGGGCCGCGTTCGTTGAGAACGAAGGTTCCGCCATCAACAAGATCCGCGACCAGGTGGGCGAAGTTGTCGGCCGGACCGGCCTGCATGTTGACGAATTCCGCCGTATTGTCCGGACGGTGCAGAAGGGTGAGAAAGAAGCCCGCATCGCCAAGAAAGAAATGGTGGAGGCCAACCTCCGCCTGGTGATCTCGATCGCCAAGAAATACACCAACCGTGGCCTGCAGTTCCTTGACCTGATTCAGGAAGGTAACATCGGCCTGATGAAGGCGGTGGACAAGTTCGAATACCGCCGCGGTTACAAGTTCTCGACCTACGCCACTTGGTGGATCAGGCAAGCCATTACCCGTGCGATTGCCGATCAAGCAAGAACGATCCGAATCCCTGTCCATATGATCGAGACGATCAACAAGCTGGTCCGCACGGGCCGCCAGGTGCTGCATGAGATCGGCCGTGAAGCCACACCGGAAGAACTGGCGGAGCGTCTCTCCATGCCGCTTGGGAGAGTGCGCAAGGTGATGAAGATCGCCAAGGAGCCAATCTCCCTTGAGACGCCGATCGGCGACGAGGAAGACAGCCACCTGGGCGACTTTATCGAAGACAAGAACGCCATCCTGCCTGTGGATGCCGCGATCCAGTCGAACCTGCGTGAGACCACGACTCGCGTGCTGGCAAGTTTGACGCCGCGCGAGGAGCGCGTTCTGCGTATGCGTTTCGGTATCGGCATGAACACCGACCACACGCTGGAGGAAGTTGGCCAGCAGTTCTCGGTAACCCGGGAGCGGATCCGTCAGATCGAGGCCAAGGCGCTCAGGAAACTGAAGCACCCAAGCCGGTCGCGCCAGCTCAGAAGCTTCCTCGACACCTAGAGGCTGTCTTCGTGATTGGACCAACCAAAACTTCGAAAGGCAGCCGTGTGTGGCTGCCTTTTCTGTGTCTGCTGGTGGGCTCTATCCTGCAGCCGGTAGCGGCTGTGCAGGCTGAGGACATGGCCGCACCCGCGCGCGCGCCGAAGCTGCAGCAGGACGAACAGGGCCGGGTGCTGGTGGATGTCCGCGTGCGCGGCGAGGGGCCTTTCCCTTTCCTTCTGGATACTGCCGCCAGCCGCACGGTGATGTACCGCACGCTTGTGAGCATGCTTGAGCTTGAAGCCGTGCCGTTCAAATCCCGCCGGGTGATGACGGCCACGGGTGCCCGCGAGATGCAGCTTTACCGCATCGGAGAGTTCGAGGCGCTCGGCAAGACACTGAATGTCAAGGAAACCGTTGCCATGCCTGACCCAAGCGTCGAGGGCATCGCAGGTATTCTGGGGATCGACCTGTTACGCGGCCACCAGATGATCCTGGACCGCACGGGCGCGCGGCTTGAGGACGACCGCAACCTCAGGCGTGAAAGCGACTGGCTGGACCTGAAGGCCCGCGCCGTGGGCTATGGCTCGCTGGCGGTGACCGTGGTTATCGAAGGGGTCGAAATTCACGCGCTTGTCGATACGGGATCGGGCAAGACAGTGTTGAACGGCCCCGCGCTCAAGGCGCTTGAAAAGTTACTTCCCGGCAGTGTCAACGAAGGCGGCGCAAGCGTGTCTGCGTCCGGGCGGTCGATGGCTGCCAGTATGATCGACGTGCCGGGCCTTGCGATCGGCCCATGGCAGTTGCCGGCCCAGCGGCTGGTGTCGGCCCATCTGCCGATCTTCTCCACCTTCGGCGCCTCGCGCGCGCCTGCGATGATCCTCGGCATGGACGTGCTGTTGCAGGCCGATACGGTGGCGATGGACTTCAGGCGCTGGCGCATGTTGGTGCGACCACGCGAGGCGGCGGTCCAACCCGCGCAGCCCTAACGAAAAACGGCCGGGCATAGGTGCCGGCCGTCTTCACTAAAATCTGGATAGGTGCCCTAGCGGAACAGCGACAGGATCGCGGCTGGCGCCTGGTTCGAGATCGACAGCGCCTGGATACCCAAGGCCTGTTTCACCTGGTTGGCCTCGAACGCCGCGCTGGTAGCGCCCAGGTCGGCGTCCACAAGATTGCCGATGCCCACTTCAGTGGCGTTCGAAAGGGATTCGGTGAAGTCCTTGGTTTCCTGGAGCTGGTTCGCGCCCGCACCCAGCTTCGACAGCGAACTGGAGAGATTGCTGAGCGAATCGTCAATCGCCGACACGGCAGCCTGCGCATCAGCAACAGAGCCGATGCCCTGACTTGCGCCAAGCGTCACATTCGCCCCACCAAGCGACAGGTCCTGCGCGTCAATCTGGATCGCGCCCTCGCCGCTTGCGCCGGTGACCGCCACGATATTATCGCCGCCGGATTTCACGGCATTGGTGCCGTTGAATTCAGCGTTATTGACGATAGAGGTGATCTGGTCGCGAAGCGCGCCGAATTCCTCATTCAGAGCCTGGCGGCTGACATCATCAAGGCCTGGGTCGGAGGCGGTCACGGCCTTTTCCTTCAGCTGCAGCAGAAGGTCAGACACACCGTCGCCCGCGGCCAGGGCCACATCGGTCGTGGAGATCGCCCGGTCAAGGGACCCCTTGACGCTATTGAGGCCCGCGACATCGCTTTTCAGGAGTTGCGCGATCGACAGGATCGCCGCGTTGTCCTTCACACTGTCAACTTTCTTGCCAGTGGAAATTTCGTTTTGCGTTTTAGCCTGGAGCGAATTCGTACGCTGCAGGTTACGCACGCCCAGCAAGCTGCTGGCGTTCGTATTGATCGAGTTTACCATTTTCAGCACCCATAGGTTAACCGGCGGACCCCTCCGCCAGTCGGTATTCTACCTGGGCGCATTATGGCACAAATCGGGGCGAATATGAAGGAATGGTTAAAATTGTATGGGTTGGCTATCCCGGCGGGCTGGCCCACCGGGACATTTGCGTGCTTTTAGTCGTCGTGGCTGATGAAGGCGCTGATGGCGTTCTTGAGCGCCAGCACGTCCATTTTATCGGATACCGCGACCGGTGTGTGGATCGACAGCACAGGCACGCCGAAGTCGATTGTGTCGATATTCAGCTTGGCCAGTTCGCGACCGAGCGTCCCGCCGCCGGCGCGTCCCACCTTGTAGGTGGTGGTCTGCCAGGCAACCTTGGCTTCATCAAGCGCGGCGCGGGTCCAGGCGATGAATTCGCTGTTGGCGTCAAAGCCGCGGCCATAAAGCTTGATGTTGACACCAAACCCAAGGCGCGGCGCGTTCGTCAGCTCCCACGCGCCCGGGCTCATGGGGTTGACGCCCGGGTTGACGTCAATCGACAGCGCCTTTGATGCCCGAAGCGTACGGGTGAACAGCGGCTGGCGGTAATCTGCGCCAAGCTCAGCATAGACAAGCTCGCTAATGAGGTCCGGCAGGTAGGTGGATGACGCCCCAGAGACGTTCACATTGCCGCTTTCCTCATTGTCGGCGAACTGGATGATGGTGGTGTGCGGCAGCTTATTGGCGTCAAAGGCCGCCATCATGCTGGCGTAGGCTGCCAGCCGGTCATCCTGGCCGTAGGCTGCGATCATGCGGCGGTCCAGCCCCATGTCGCGGGGCTTCATGGCCGGCACCAGCGACAGCTCGGCCGATACAAGGTCGGCGGCTTCAATGTCATAATTGGCCTTCAGGAAACGGAACACCCATTCGCTGGCGCTGAACTTGCCGTCCTCGCCGTGCGGGCCGTGGGCCACAATCGGGTCAAGCTGCTCGTGCGCCACAACGTCCTGGGCGCTTTTCTTCATCTGGTCCCGCGCCGTGTGCGGCGACAGGTCAGGGATCATCAGGATCGGGTCATCGGCATCAAGGCCGATGGAGATGTTGACCGTCTTGCCGGCCTTGGTGTCCACCCGGCCGACGAGCGCCAGCGGGATATTGGTCCACTGGTAGGTCTTGATGCCGCCGTGATAGTTGGTCTGGAACAGGGCGAAACCTTGGGAATTATCGACCGGGCGGCCCTTAAGTTCAAGCCGCGGGCTGTCGATATGGCTCGCGACAATGCGGACCCCGTCGCTGATGGGGGCTTCGCCGCCGATGATTAGCGCCATGGCGCGGTCCCGGTTGATGTGGAAATATTTGGCGCCTGAACGCACGGGCGTGCCCGCTTTCCATTCTGTAAATCCGTTCTGGAGGGCCGCGGCGCGGACTGCAGCTACGGTCTGAAGTTCGGTGCGCGCCCCATTCAGGAACGCCTTATAGGTCTCGCCGAACGCGTCAGCCTTCGCCTTGTCGTCCTTGGATGCCGCTTTCCACGCACTTTCGCACGTGCCCTGGGGGCAGGGCGCGTCAGCGGCCGTGGCGGGCAGGGCTGCGCTCAGGGCGCTGGCCATCAGGCCTGCGGCAATCAGGGGCTTCAGTTTGGACTTGGCAGCGAATGGGGGGCGCGTCACTGATGACATTCTGTTTCCTCCGGTCGGTTCGGGAATCTTTTCTGTGCAGACCCTAGAATGTGGCCGCACGCATTGCAAACCCTCTTCTTGCTCCTTATATCGGAAGGTATAAAGGTTTCGGGGCGGGCCTGCCCCGGCGATAATGAGACCGACGCGAGGAGTGGGGAATGAACCAATATTCGATGGTGGTGCTGATTGTGCTGGCCGTGATGGCGACAGCTTCGTTCAAGCACTGGGCAAAACTGCAGCAGGAAAAACTCAGGTCCCGGCAGGACAAGGCCGATGACGCGACCAGTAAACGGATCGCCGACCTTGAAGAGCGCGTGAAGGTGCTGGAGCGCATCGTCACCGACAAGGGTGAGCGCCTCAAGAGCGAAATCGACGCGCTCTAGTCCTCAAGAACACACAAGACAGCGATCAATAGGGGGACCACTATGCAAGCAACAGAATTTATCCTGACAATCGTGTTCGGCACTTTTGTTTTCGTTTCATTCCTGGTTTGGATGAAAATGCGACACGAGACGCTCAAGGCCAAGCACGGTGGCATGAGCAATGAAGCGATGGCTGAACTCAAGGAGCTCCGCGACCGCGTGCAG
>JBNKYQ010000099.1:0-10488 GCA_050300975.1 Kordiimonas sp. | reverse complement strand
GCGCCACGATCATGGTGAAGTCAAAGCCGGTCAATACGTCTGGCTTGCGGTCGAAGACCAGCTTGAAAGCGCCGAAGACGCCAACAAAGCCTATGGTCGCATCTATCGCAAAGGCACTGACCTGGCCAAACCAGGGCGCTTCCCTCAGAACTGTTTTCTTCACCTTTGCCTCCGATACTCAGTATCGCAAGCAGCATGCGTCATGCTGCACTTGATCATATCCCTCTACAATAAATTAAGTGTTTTGTTAACACCTTATGAATTGAGCGCCCGCTGCTGATTTCCTGATCGCCAAAACGTGACGCCAATAGTAGGCTGAGGCGGCGAAGAGGTGAGAGGATGTTGATGAAGTCGGATGCGGGAAACATGTCTGCGATTTGGCCGATCTGGCGTGACGCCATCGGTCGCTTCCGGTGCGTTTGGACCCTGGGCATCATCGTGACGTCGGTGTTTATTGCTACGGGGCTTGGCATGGGCTTCCTCTATGCCGAACTGGGAGGCACGGAAGTACTTGACCCACAGTCGGGCTGGGAATGGGCGTGGGACGATTTCCTGTTTAACTGGCTGACTTGGGTCCTGCACTATCTGGCCTATGCTGCTATTCTGGTGCGTCTGATGTTGCTGCAGGCCGCGACCACGGGTGAAAGTCAGCGGCCTCTCCGCTTCATGCGGGTGTGCCTGCCGATGTTTGCAATGCTGGCGCTGCCGAGCAGCTTTGTCTCCACCTGGATGCCGAATGCTACCTTCACTGTTCGCCATGCCCTGATGATGGCGCCTCAAAGCCTGCTGGATGCCATCCTGTCGGTCGTTGGGCTGCGCTGGGCCATAGGCGTGTGGCTTGACCAACATCAGGCCGCCCTTCGTCCGGACTGGAAGGAGCTTCCGCCCCTCATTGGGGTCAAGCTTGTCCTCGGGCTGACGTTCCTTTTGGCTGGCGCTGAGATGGCATATGCCGGCCTCGGGGAAATCCACTGGCAGGTCCTGACGGGAAGCTACAATCTGGCAGTGGTCATGCGTGCAATGACATGGTGCGCTGCCTTCGCGGCCCTCTATCTGAATGTAGTTTTGACTCCCAGTCTCCTGGTTGCCTGGTACAGGAGACTGCCATCCGTGAAAACCCAAACGGCTGGTATCAGATCGATCTTTTCATGAATGTTTGACACCGTCATGCGGCTAACGCAGAGTGGCGGCTCAATTCGTGTTGGTGGTACTTAAAGGGGGCGGGGTTTGCCAGACAATCAGCAAAGCGATATCGCGGTTGGGGGTGTTCTTCTGGCGGCGCTCGGAGAATTCAGGCGCATTTGGGTACGGGCATTGCTGCTGACAATCCTCATATTCGTTGTAGATATTTTTCTGTCCATCCTGATCGCATCGATAGACCCTGGTTTCGCGGAAAATGGTTGGTCCACTGGTGGCTTCCTTTATAGCTGGATGGCCATCTTGATGGCCTATGCGGTCATAATCCGCCTGTCGGGCTATCTGTTGGATGCCTGCCAGATTGATACCGTTTCGCCGCAGCCAAAATCTACTCTGGTGCGCTCAGTGTTTGTTGAAACCACAGCCTTTGCGGCGCTTATGGCCGTGCCTGCAACCCTGGACCCGGAAGATGGCCTGAGCCTTTGGGATGTCGTCATTTCCGTGCCTTGGAGCCTTGCGGATACAGTGATGATCGCCTTCCTTATATATACAGCCATTCGCCGGGACTTTGCTTGGCGTCACCTGGATGGCGACTTCAGTTGGCGCGAGATGCCGACGCGGGTTACAGGCATGCTGATCGTGGTGACGGCGTTTCTCGGCGCCGCCGTGGGTATACTGCTCGAATATATTCGTGGCTTCCGTTACGCCGACCCCGGTAATCTGGACACGGTGATGTTCGACGCTGGAACAGAATTGACTATCCTGGGCAGCCACTTCATTGCTTCCTGGCTTCTGGGCGGCCTATTCGCAGCCATCTTCATCAGCTGGTACAAGCTTCTGCCTTCCGTACAAGTCCGCGCTGGCGGCATCAGGAATATCTTTTCCTAGCTTGCATGGCTCGACTCCTTTCGCTGGATAGTGTCGGCTGAAGATAGAGTAGGGCGCGGTCTTGTTGTCAAGTTTACACGAAAAGTTTCATGAAAATTCAATGCGTTAGTTTATGGGGAGGCGAAATTCGCAATATGCCCTCTTGAAGAAGTGTATGCAAATGCATACATATACACTATAAGTTTTGGAGCTCGCTTTTAGGGTGTGGGTGCCGAGTGCCTGAAAGCGTAGATTGGGGGAGGCCTTCATGGTCGCAAAATCGGTCCCGTTAAGCGTTCGCTTGTCCAGGGAAGATGCCGAATTTATCGCAGGCCTGAAGGCCGGAGACGCTGTCACCATGAGCGAGAAGGTGCGTGCGCTTGTTCGCGAAGCGCGCCTCAAGGCTGAACGCGGTGACACGTTTGAAGGGGTGGTTGAGCAGACTGAAGATACGCTTGCCCCCCTCAAACAGGCGCTCGACAGGCTGGAACAGGATGAAGGTGTTCGGTCCGCGCTTCTGAGAGCTCTCATCGTGGCGCTGCCGCGAATCCTGGCGGAGCTCGAAGCAGCCGACGTGGACGGTGACCCGCCTGTCGTTGAAAGCCTGACTGCCCTTGAAGCCGGGGCCGCCCGGCGAGTGAAAGATCTTCTGGATCAACTGGCGCGCCTGAGTGTGACGAAGGAAGCGCCAACCCTTGATCCCTGTATCATGCGTAAAGTGATCGCTGAGCCCCTGACGGAGCTTATCGATATTATCAAAGCCAACTGGGCTTGAAGGCTTGACAGATAGGCGGCGATATCGTGTCGGGGCCAATATTGGCAAAAGGATTGGGGGATTATGATTGCACGAAAACTGATGAGTCTGCTGATCAGCATAGCCATGTTCTTCATTGTTTTTCCCAAGATTTTGGGGATCTCCGTGACTGATCTGATCCCGGAAGAAGCGAAATATATCGCCTTTGGCCTGATCATGGTGATCGGCGGCTATTTCGCCATGAAACTGGGGCGTTATGTTGTGGCGTCGAGCGTTGAGCGGCATCTAATCCGCCGGGACATGGTGCGCTGGATCATGCCCTTCTACGGCTATGACAAGACCGAGCACGCGAATGGCCCCCAGGAACTGGTGGTTCGGGAAAGCCGCATTCTCATGATGCTGCAGGCGCTCGATGGTATCGTACCCCTGTTTATCATGATGTACCTGTACTTGCTTGCGGACGCGCCGGGCCCGATCAAGGCCATACTGCTGATCTTTATGGGTTTGATTGTCTTGGGTAGCTTGATCACCCTGTTGAAGGCCGTGATCGCCGATGACCTGGTCACCGTGTCGCCCGAAGGGCTTGGCCTGCCTATCCGCTACCGCGAGACCATCCCGTGGGACAAGATTTTCAATGTGGAACTCAGGAACCGGGGCAAGCAGGGGTACCAACTGTTTGTGCATTTCAAGGATCCCGCGAGCCCCGCAAGCTGGCGCGGCATCGTGGGCAAGATAAAGGGGTATTTCGCACATCAGGACCGGGAGGCCAGGCTCAAGGTATCCCTGTTGCACACCAACGTGGACCCCTATGACATCCGGTCGGTGATCGACCAGCACCTGAAGGCCCGTGACATGGAAGTAGTTGCACGCTGAACAAAGCGTGCCTGAAAATTGAATTGGGAGAACATAAATGACAGCGCTATATATCATTCTGGGTTTGGCAGCACTGCTGCTTCTGTATGTGATTGGTGTCTACAACAAGCTTGTGGGCCTGCGTGTCCGCAAGAACGAGGCATGGTCAGATATCGATGTGCAGATGAAGCGCCGGTACGACCTGATCCCGAACCTGGTGCAGACAGTGAAGGGCTACGCCAGCCACGAGAAAGAGACGCTGGAGCGGGTGATCGCAGCGCGGTCGGCGGCTGTGTCGTCAACCGGCAGTCCGGCAGACCAGGCACAGGCAGAAAACATGCTCACGGGTGCGCTTCGGCAGCTTCTGGCGGTCTCAGAAGCCTATCCTGAACTGAAGGCCGACAAGAATTTCGCCAACCTGTCCGAAAAGCTACATGAAGTTGAAGACCATATCCAGAAGGCGCGGCGTTTCTATAACGGCAACGTGCGCGAGCTGAATGTGGCGGTTCAGGAATTCCCGTCCAATGTGGTGGCGAACATGTTCGGCTTCGCACGCGCGGAATTCTTCGAACTGGATGATGCTGAGGCCGAAGCCGTCAAGCAGGCGCCGAAGGTGGAATTCTAAGGCCGTTTCATGGTGTCACTAACGCATCAATCGACGGCCAGCTACGAGCCGCCGCCGGGCATGGCCCCGGCGCTGGCCCGGGCCCGACTGATCGGCGGCTATGACACACGCACTTTCGCGGTGGCGATCCTGTCGCTCGTGCAAGATGGTTTCATGGTCATGACGCCGGAACCGGACGGCGGCATTCGCCTGACACGTCAGGCGCATGCCTGGCCGCCCCGCGGAAGCGCTGCCCAGTGGCTGTTGAAGGCCTTGGTGGGCAAATCGGATTTCGTGCTGGGACAGCAGAACTATGTGCGCCTGCTGACAATACGGAAAGGCCACGCAGAACAGCTGCTGCGCGACTGCAACCGGCAGGCAGGCAATAGTGGCGCCTTCGTCATGGCCGGTTTCGGGCTTGTAGTCGCGCTGGCGATCGGCACCGCGGCTGTTGCGGCCCGGGCGCCGATACATATGTCGGCCGGGGAAATCCTGTTGCCCTATTGGCCAGTGCCAGTGGCGGCGATTTCCGGGCTGTGGCTCTGGCGCAGGACGCATATCCGGGCGAAGAACGTAAAGCTGAATAAGGATGCGGAGGAGATCGAGCGGTACTGCCGCTATATCAAGATCGCGCAAGCTGACAGGCTGAACCCGAAATTCGCAGTCGATGGGGCCTACAAGTACCATGACAAGGATACGGTCTATGCGGCGGCATTCGGGCTGGATAACGCCTGGGCAGATCCTGTGGTCCACCTGCTGGAAGGTTTGTTGCCGGGCACTGTGAAGGAAACGGGCCCCGGGGCCGAAGCCTTGAGCAACAAGCGCGGTTTCGCGCCAAGGCCGCAGCCCAGGCATCGGTGGCCCTCGATCTGGACGACAGACGAGAAGGACTATGACGGATAGCGCGGGCTTAGTCCCGGATGTCTATGATTTTGCGATGAAGCATACCAACGGTGGGGAGATTGATATGTTGCTTTTGAAACGTGGGTTTGGCGCACTCGACACAGCAGTTAGGCGACTGGTGGTTTTGTTGTGTCTGTCATTTGTAGCCGTGGCGGCACAGGCGTCAGAGCAGATCGACGACTATGAAAGCGACATCACGGTTCGGCCCGATGGCGTGGTGGAAATCGCTGAAACGATTACCGTGAATGCGGAAGGACGATCCATCCGGCGCGGCATCTTCCGGGACTTCCCAACCGATTATAAGGATGAATACGGCAACGCCATCAGCGTAGGCTTCAAGGTGGTGTCGGTGACGCGGAATGGGCGCGCAGAGCCCTACCGCGTGGACCCGCTTGAGAATGGCAAGCGCGTTCGTATCGGCAGCGCCGATCATATGCTTTCCCATCGGCAGCACACCTACCGTATCCGGTATGAGACTACCTGGCAGGTCACCCACCTTTCGGATACGGATGAGCTCTATTTCAACGCCATCGGCCATGGCTGGCAGTTCCCCATTCTGGCTGGCGGCGCCACGATCAAGGTGCCCGAAGGCGCTGTGATCGGCCGCACCAAGGCGACAGCCGGGCGCATGGGGCGGGTAGACGGCATGATCGAGCCAGAGCGGCTTGCCCCCAATATGGTGCGGTTCGAGCTATCGCGCGATCTCAGCCCACGCGAAGGCCTGACCATTCTGGTGGAATGGCCCACAGGGTTTGTGGCCCGGCCAACCGGGATGGATAAAGCCGAGCGATTTCTTCTGGACAATGGCTGGATCGGGGTGGGCGGGCTCGCGCTGGTGATCCTTCTGGCTTATCTTTATGGTGCCTGGCGCCTGGTGGGCAAAGACCCAAAAGGCGGCGCGATTGTCGCCCAATATGGCCCGCCCGAGGGCCCGCATGGTGAAATGTCGCCCGCCCTGTGCCGTTTCATGGTTGAACTGAAAACAGACAACACGGCGTTCAGTGCCGCCATCATTTCCATGGCAACCAAGGGGTTCCTCAAGATCAAGGAAAACAGCAAAGGCATCACGCTGACGCGCATTGCCTCTGATATTCCGCTGTCCCCCGGTGAAGAGGCCATCGCAGGGAGGCTGTTCTTCAATGAAGGGGATGAGTTCCTGATCAAGGAAAAGGAATACAACAGCACGCTTGCGAGCGCTGTGAAACACTTCGGCTTTGCCGTGAGCCGAGGCGAAAACAAATATATCAAGCGCAACCTGGGGCCAACCTGGACCGGCGTGGCGCTTTGGGCTGCAGGCATGGCGATGATGGTGATGGCGGGTGCCCATTTGCCTTATGCGCTCCTCGGTCTCCTGCTGGTTGGCGGGATCGCCTTCTGGGGGCTTTCCGTGTTGCGCAAGGCCGAGCATGCAGAAGGGCAGAGTGCGGTGACCGCAGCAGCGGTTCTGGCTGCATTTACCGGCTTCGGGGCTAACGTTGTTCTGTCTGAAAGCGCGACCGTCTATCCGGGGATGCTGCCTTTCATCGTGGTTGGGCTCTTGATGGCCCTGATCTTCGGATTGGTGATGAAGGCACGCACGCCCTATGGTCGCCGGCTGCTCGATGAGGTCGAAGGCCTGAAGCTCTATATGTCGGTTGCCGAAAAAGACCGGCTGGATTTCCATAATCCGCCGGAGAAGACACCGGAACTGTTTGAAAAACTGCTGCCCTATGCCATCGCGCTTGGAGTGGAAAACCGGTGGGGCGAACAGTTCGACGATGTGCTCGAGCGTGCGGCACGCGCCCGGGGCGAAGATCACTACCAGCCGCGGTGGTACCGTAGCAGTCGCGGGCGGGGCATGTTCGGTGGAAGCCGATTTTCCGCCGGTGCGTTCGGTGGTGCGATGGCCAGTGCCATGACAAGTTCGATCGCGTCCGCATCGACGCCGCCGTCCTCGTCTGGGTCGTCCGGTTTTTCAGGCGGTGGCTTCTCAGGCGGCGGTGGCGGCGGTGGCGGTGGTGGCGGCGGCTGGTAGGCTGCCCAAGCCACCCCGCTTTGATGTGCTGCTGGGGGTTAGTGGCCGAGTGTCTTGCGTTCAAGCTGGCCCAGATAATAGGCCGGGTCTATGCCGTTATCTGACAGGAAGGTGCCCAGCGCGCCACTTTCCCTTAGTGCCACGATGCGTTCATTAACGTGGGCGATCAGCGCCTCATTGCCGGGTGTGCGGTGGCAGACGATGGCGATGTTGTCATCGTTGATGGTGAAGTTCGGGTCATAGGGCGGCATTGGCTTGTCCAGTTCGCGGAAAACAAACACAACGTCCGGCATGTAAGCGATCATCAGCTCCACCCGACCGCTTATCAGCAGCTCGGCTTTGCTTTTTTCGGCATTGACCGGGATGAAGGATGCGCCAAAGCCGTCGAGTAGCCTGGGCACCTCAGCCCCCATCGGGTAGGCGATGACCTTGCCAGTAACATCCTCTTTCTCTGTCACAGGTGCAGTATCATAGCGTGAGAAAATATGCGCCACGCTACGGAGCATGAAGTAGCTTTCCACCAGGTCGCTGGTGTCCTCGACAATGCCAGTCGCGGCCATATAGTTCAGCGTGCTGGGATAGTGGCAGCTGGATTTGTCCTGTGCAAAAATGCGGTTGGCCCGACGGTATGGTATGAGGTCGTACCTGGGTTTGTTCTCGATATCGTCCAGAAGCAGCCGCGCCAGGTCATTATAGAAACCGGTTCCATCTTCCGCGAGGGTCATGCCCCAGGCTGTCGCATAGATCTTTCCAACGTCGTTCGTTTCGCCCGGCGTGGGCTGGGCGGACGCGTCCATCGACACAGTTAAGGAAAGGAAAGCGGCAATAAGCCTTAGCACGTTCATAAGTGGTCCTGCTTTGACCCCAATCCACATGATAGGCGAACCGGTGATCAGAGGCAACGCCTTATGGGGTGGGAAAAGGTTCAGTCAGTGTCAAGCCGGTCCAGGTACAGGCCTGCGTTCAGGCCAAATCCCTCATAGAAGCGCTTCAGGTCGCCGGACTGGTGCAGGGACAGAATGCGTCGGTTGAGTTGGTCCATGAAGGCCCTGTTTCCCGGGGTGTCGTGGCAGACTATTCGTGAGCTCGCGGCGGGGAACGGCCTGTAACTGGGGTCATAAGGCGGCAAAGCGCTGCCAAGATGGCTATAGACCAGCCCCGCATCGGGCAGGTTGCCCACCATGACGTCCACCCGGCCTGTCAGCAGCATGCGTGCCTTGTCCAGCTCATTGGCGACAGCGATAAAGAAGGCCCCTTCAGCGCCCAGGTATTCCGGCACCTTGGCTCCCATGGCATAGGCAACCCGCTTGCCAGCCAATTCCTCTGGGCCACGTACCGCAGGCTTACCTGGCGGAGCAAAAACGGCGACAAAGGTTCGCTGGATCGGCACGCTCTGGATAAAGCCGGCTGAATTGTCGATATCCTTTGTCCGTATCAGGCCAAGGATGCTTTTGGGATATACGCAGCTGCTCTGTTCTTCATAAAAGCTGCGCATGGCCCGGCGGTAAGGCTCGATATCATAGTCGATATTAAGTCCCTGTAGCACATAGCGGCCGAGGTCATTATAGAAACCGCCGCCATCAGTCGACAGGGTCAGGCCCCACGCTGTAGCGTACACTTTTGATGGTGGAAATTCGGTGGTTTCGGCCTCTAGTGGTGCCAGCCGTTCAGCGCACAGCATAAGTGCCAGGCTGCTAGCTGCCAGGTAAAATCCCCGTCGGATTCGGCCGATGTGCTTGAGCATAGGGTTTCCGCCAATTGACCCACCAAGCATACATAATTTCCAGCATTCTGGGAAGTCGGAGTGACAACCAGGCGTTCCCGGCCCAGACTTGATCGCGGGTATGAAAAGATTTGATGTTTTTGTTAACGCATATGCTACGGACTGTTCTATAAAAATCAGAACAAGCTTTAAAAACCAATAACTTGTATCTTTTCAACCTTGCTCAGGGCACGTCTATGCAATCCGATGATCGCAGCAGTGGCGCCATTGCTTTCTATGACCGACTGGTTGCAGAGACTGAAGCAGAACGCCAAGCCTTCATGGCGCTGCCCATCATTCGAAAAGCTCTTGTCGGCGGCTTGTCGAAGGACGTCTATCTTGGCTATCTGAGCGAAGCATTCCACCATGTGAAACACACGGTCCCCCTGATGGCGCTGGTTAATGATCATCTGGGCGCGGATCGTTCCGCGTTCCGCATCGGGCTGGCTGACTATGCGGTACAGAAGCGGGGGCAGGAACGCTGGATCTTGCATGATATTGACCATGCCGGTGGCGATGCGGAAGCGGTGAAGAATGGAGAGCCCTCGGGTGCCACTCAGGCGCTGGTGGCGTTTGCCTATGACTATGTCGCCCAGGTAAGCCCGATAGCCATCTTTGGCATGATTTTCGTTATCGAGCGTACTGGATCAGGCCTTGCCGAGCGAGCCGTCGGGCATTTTATGGAGACGCTGGGGCTGCCGCGCAAGTGCTTCAGTTATCTGCTGTCCCATGGCTTCACCGACTTCGCGGAACAGGGCTTCTTTGAAGGCCTGATGGCGCAAGTGAATGATCCTGCGGATCAGGATGCCATTATCCATATGGCGCAGCGCATGTATGGCCTGTATGGCCAGGTGTTTCAGGCCATTGCCGATAAAGCCGGTTTGGAAGACACGGACTGATCAGAGCAACTTACCCCAGCCAAAGAACGGATGGACGCAAGACCCATTGACCGGTGCGCATCGGGCGGCCTAGCTGACAGCTGTTTGTCGCTGGTCGACTTTGCGCTTTGGGCTAGATCAGATATGACCGGCAATGGATGGGGAAATATCTACATGACGTTTTGGATGCGATCGCTGGCTTTGCCACTGGGCCTTGGTTTGATTTTGTCGGCGTTGGCGGAGGCCGCCTTTGCGCAGGACCATGAAACAATTCCCCCACCCCGCAGGCTGACCACGGAACAAAGCGAACGGGCCGCTGCCAATTATCAGAAATATTGTTCGCTGTGCCACGGCGCGAACCGCGAAGGTTACGCCAACGACCACGCCCCGTCGCTGAGAAGCGAAAGCCTGTTCCAGTCCGGCGTGCCGCATGCAGTATTGCGCCCGCTATCGTATGGACGTGAAGGCACGGCCATGGGCGGCTATCTGGACGAGGTTGGTGGCCCGCTTACGCTGGATGAAACTTGGGACCTGACCTACTGGCTGTTCTGGGAGTCCGGCGTTGACCGGGTGAAAATGACGACAGAGCCAGTACATGGTGATATCGCCCGCGGTGAGACTGTTTACCAGGAAAACTGCGCCAGTTGCCATGGCGTCAATGGCGAAGGGGTTGATGCCCCTGCGCTTGGGAACCAGTCTGCCCTTGCGCACAACACC
>JBNKYQ010000098.1:0-10510 GCA_050300975.1 Kordiimonas sp. | reverse complement strand
CTCGACTATTACAACCACAATCTCGATACCTCGCCGGAATACTACGGTGAAATCATTACCACCCGAACTTACCAAGACAGACTGGATACGCTCGCCAACGTGCGCGAAGCGGGTATGAAGGTGTGTTGTGGCGGCATTGTGGGCATGGGCGAAAAAGTGGAAGACCGCGCCGGTATGCTGCAGACGCTCGCGAACCTCGATCACCACCCCGACAGCGTGCCGATCAACATGCTGGTGGCTGTGCCGGGCACGCCGCTTGAGCATGTGGAGCGCCTTGATCCGCTTGAGTTTGTGCGCACCATTGCTGTCGCGCGCATCATGATGCCGAAATCAGAAGTGCGCCTGTCGGCTGGTCGCCAGGAAATGACGGAAGAAGCCCAGGCGCTGTGTTTCCTCGCGGGTGCCAGCAGCATCTTCTACGGCGAGCAGCTTCTGACCACGCCGAACCCGGAAAACAACAAGGACATGGCCCTGTTCTCGAAGCTCGGCCTCAGCCCGGCCTAAGATGACAGACCTCCCCACATGGTATGATGAAGGCATCCAGCATATCTGGTTGCCCTATGCCCAGATGAAAACGGCGACCCCGCCCTTGCCTGTGAAGTCGACAGACGGGGTACGTATCACGCTCGCGGATGGTCGCGAGCTCATCGACGGCATCTCATCCTGGTGGGCGGCGGCGCACGGCTATAACCACCCCTATATCCTTGATGCCATGAAGGCCCAGCTTGAGACCATGCCCCACGTCATGTTCGGCGGCCTGGTGCACGAGCAGGCCCTGAAGCTTTCTACCCGCCTCGCGGCCATGCTGCCGGGTGACCTGAACCGCGCTTTCATCGCCGAATCCGGCTCGGTCTCCGTTGAGGTGGCCATGAAGATGGCGGCGCAATATTTCATCAACAGGGGCGAGAAGCGCACCAAGTTCGTGCATTTCCGCGGCACCTACCATGGTGACACTTTAGGCACCATGGCGGTGTGCGACCCGGAAGAGGGCATGCATGGCCTCTTCAAGGGCATGCTGGCTGAAAACCTGCTGACCGACCTGCCGCGCACGCCTGAGGATGCTGAACGGTTCGCGGCTTTCCTTAAAGTGAATGCGCCCGATGTGGCGGCGGTTATCACCGAACCGCTGGTTCAGGGCGCGGGCGGCATGGTGTTCCACACGCCAGAGACGCTGCAGTGGATCAGGATGGCTTGCGATGCGGCGGGCGTGCTGATGATCGTCGATGAGATTTTCACCGGCTTCTACCGCACGGGCACGCGCTTCGCGATCGACCAGGCGGGCATTGTCCCCGATATGGTGACGCTTTCTAAAGCCTTGTCGGGCGGGGTGGCGCCGCTTTCCGTCTGTGTGGCGCGGGACACGGTGTTTGACGCTTTCTATGACGATGACCCGATGAAGGCCTTGATGCACGGGCCCACCTATATGGCGCATGCGCTGGGGTGTGCGGCGGCAAATGCGTCCCTCGACCTGTTTGAACGCGAAGACTATGCCGCGCGCGTCGAGGCCATCCAGCACCAGATGATGGCCGAACTGGCACCCTGCGGGTTCCTGGAGAACGTCAAAAGCGTGCGGGTGAAGGGTGCCATCGGCGTCGTGCAGCTTGAAGACGCATCCATGATTGAAGCGCTGAAGCCGAAGTTTGTGGCAGAGGGCGTGTGGATCAGGCCGTTCCGCGACATCGTCTATCTGACGCCGCCGCTTATTATTGAGCCGGCGGACTTAACAAAGCTCACCGGCTCAATCTACAAGGTTCTGTCTGAAGCCTAGTTGCTCTCAGGCTTGTCCTCATCCTTCACTGGCGCCACTTCGATCTCATCATCGATCTCGTCGGTCGCCTGGGCGGGCTTGTCCAGCTTGACTTGCTGAATGCTCACGTTGCCCGCGCGGTCCATGTTCCGCTTGACCACGTCAGCGAGCAGGCGCTGCACATGCGGCGGGTATTGGCTGACGTCGATATTGCGGCCATTCCTGCCGACCGACTGGAAGTTGGCGCCCCCGTTTGCGGCGCTGAGGTACCCGTTATAGAGGTCGGCGATATGCCAGTCATCAAGCTTCACCTCAATGCTGGTCACCGGCCCCAGAAGGAAGCCGAAATCGCGCCGGGCATATTTGTTGATGTGTGCCAGCAGGTCACGGTCGAAATTCGGGAACTTCTGCGCCACGTCTTTGTAGTAGGTGGATACCTGCAGGATATAGTCGTCCCTGATCCGGGTGCCCCGGATACTGTTGACGAAATCAAAGGCATTGTCTTCAAGGTCCGTATAGACGGTCTCGCCCGTATAGGCCTTGGTGCGCAGGTTCGGTGACCCGACAGAGCCGAGGAAGAAGCCGTAGATGACAACCGGGTCAGACCAGTTGTCGAGCACATGCTGGCGGATGTCATTGGGCGAAATCATCGTGCCCATCACCTCAAAGGCGCGGTCGCAGTAGAAGCGGTCCTGCTGTTTCGGGTCCTCGCAGTCGCCGTACAGGCGGTCCACCAGGGTGACCGGGTAGCGGTCTGCAATCTTGGCATAGACGATGGCGTTATGCAGGTTCAGCCAATAGGCCAGCTGTTCATCCCGGTTCAGTTTCGTCAGGTCAACCTTTTCCGGCAGGTCCAGCAGCACATCCCTGACTTCGCGCACCACGAACTCCTGTTCGCTGGTCTTGATGTCATGGAACATGATGCGGTTGCCCTCAAGCCGTGAAGGCTCAGGATTGTCGCGCACAAACCGGGTGCCAGTGCCAGAGCCCGGCCATACGCGGCGGGCGGGCTTGTGGTCAGATCGCCCAAGTGGCAGGACAGTCTTCTCCAGAAGATAGTCCATGTCCTCATACTTGAGGGCGGTCTGTGATTTCGGGTTGTAGGCCGTCGGCAAAACGGGCTCCGCCGCCGAAACTGAGAAGCTAACGGTCAATAGTGCGCCAGTGATGGCTGCGCACGTGCCTTTGATGATTTGCATTGAGAATCCCCACTATCTCGCGTCAAAACTGTTTTTGTCGTTATCTGTAAAATATAGGGATAATATTCCAAGTCTACAAGACTACCGAAAGCTTAACCTATACTTTCAGGATGATTTTTCGTCTTTGCATCACTGCAACAGGCACCCAGGTTGCGAGTATCACACCAAGGGCGGGTAGAAGCATGGCAACAGGCACGCTGATGGTACTGCCAAGGCCGTCAACCAGATGATCAGCGAAGCGGTTGAGAAGCAGCGGCCCCATCAGGTAGGTGTGCAGCACATAGGCGGTGATGGCGTTGATGCCGAAGGCCTGTATGAAGGTGACGCCCCGGCCGCGCACGCCCCTGATGTCGATCGCCCAAATGAGGAAGGCGAAGGTCAGAAGCCCAAGCCCCGTGGTGGCCAGCACGAAGGTGGATGACCAGACGGCCTTGATGATGGGGTGAAAGGGTGCGAGGCCATAACCGAGGGCGGTCAACACAGCACCCGCAATCGCGAGACGGCTGACCGTTTCCAATGTCCCACCCTTTGTCTTGATATAAAGCCCCGCGAGCACCCCCAGAAGCGCTTGCGCGACGCTCGGCAGCGTGCCCCGAAGGCCTTCGGGCTCAAACTGCAGGAGGGCGTTGGGGTGATAGACATGATCCCCAAGGATCGCGCGGTCAAACCAGCTGGAGAAATTCTGCCCCGGCGCCAAAAGGTCCCGCGCAGCGTCAGGTACGTCCAGCATCAGCAGCCCGTGATAGCCCACAAGGATCACCAGCGCTATGATCGCCAGCGTTCGCCAGCTGAACGTCAGGAACAGGATGGCGGCGGCAAGGAAGGTCAGTCCGATGCGCTGCAGCACGCCAAGTAAGCGGATGGGCGCGTCCCAGTCCGCAAAAGACAGCGTCAGCCCAAGGCCGATCAGGAACAGAAGCGCCGCGCGCTTGAAAAGCCGCAGGAACACCGCCGCCGTCAGCCCGGCTTTTTCCTTCTGGCCGCCAAGTGCGAAGGGCAGCGACACACCCACCATGAAGATGAAAAAGGGGAACACAAGGTCCGCCACCGTCAACCCTGCCCAAGGCGCGTGCAGAAGCGGCGCCAGCGCGGGCTTGCCGGTGCCATAGTGATAAACAGCGACCGAATTCACCAGCACCATGCCAATGACGCTAAGCCCCCTCAGCGCATCCAGCGACAGCAACCGATCCTTTTTTTCCACCATGGTTCCACTCCCCGATCACAAAAATGACTACGTTGTCATTATCACGGAAGAGTGGATTTGGGAAGGTGGAAACTTATTGATCCGTGGTTTGCTCCGGGTCGAGTTCTTCTATCTGGACTTCCGCCTCACGCAGGTGGCGCTTGCGCTCAACAATCTCAGACAGGAACTCAAGGACATGTGGTGGAAATGCTGACGTTGTGCCCAGTTGGCGTTGCAGGGAGGCGAGCCTCAGTGGGTCCATGCCTGCGGCGACATCATTGATAAATCCGGCGGGATTGGTGTTGGCAGAGGTGGTTAGGCCCAAGTGCCCATTATAGAGATCGGCGATGTACCAGTCTTCGATCTTTGGCTCAAACCGGTCCAGGTTGGCGATCAGGCTTGTCATGCGAACGTCAGTGAAACGCATCAGATGGGCCTTGAGTTGCCGGTCAAAATCCGGGAACAGAATGGCATGGTTTGCGTACAGCGTTGACACCCGGGCACCGCCGTCCCAAAGCTGGATGCCGCGCAGGCTGTTGACGAATTCGCGCGCATTATCTTCCAGGTTGGTCCAGACGTTCCGGGCGCTATAGGCTTCCCGGCGCAGGTTCGGCCCGCCGATGGTGCCCTGATAGAAGCCATAGATGACACGGGGGTCCCGCCACCGGTTGACGACATAGGCTTCTATGTCCGCAAGCGAGAACCGCTTGCCCGCAACCGTCAACACTTTGCGGTGCCAGTTTTCCTTGTGGAAGTCCCTGAGGTTTGTTTCCGGATACTCAGCGGCAATCAGGGAAAAAGCGGTCGCATTATGCAGGTTCAGCCAATAAGCCAGTTGTTCATCCGGGGAGAATTCGGTGAGCGAAACGGTGTCTGGCACGCGGGACAGGCTATCAACGATAGCGGCGATATAGGCTTTGTTGTCGTCCCCTAATGCATGAAAGAAAACGCGGTTTGCCTCGAGCCGAGTGGGGTTGGGATTGGTCTTCGCCAGCCGCGACCCAGACGTCGTCTTGATGCGCGATGCTGGCTGGCGGTCTGACCGCCCAGTGTCCAACACTGTTTGTTTCAACACCGCGTCCCAGTCAGCATAGCTGATCGACATTCCGTCCTTGGCTTGCGCTGGCTGCCAAAGGGTAAGGAAACAAACCCCCACTGTCGCGAGAAATAGCCGCATGAAAAGCCTCCCCATCGTTGCCCGGGTTTAACTTAAACCAAAAGTGTTATACGCACAACTACTGGGCGCGGGTTTGCAAAGGCCAAAGAAAAAGCCCGGCGGATGGGCCGGGCTTTCGGTGTTTTGTATTTTCGCGGCGCTTAGCGGCGGTCGCCGAGGAAGCTCAGCAGGTACATGAACAGGTTCACGAAATCCAGGTACAGACTTACTGCACCGATGATCGCGCCTTTGGCAACGGCCTCGCCGGTCGCCATCATATAGTAGCTGTGCTTGATGCGCTGTGTGTCGTAGGCGGTCAGGCCGGCGAAAATCAGCACGCCTGCAACAGAGATGACAAACTGCATCATCGAAGACTGCATGAAGATGTTCACAACGCTTGCGATAATGAGGCCGATCAGGCCCATGAACAGGAAGGTGCCCATGCCAGACAGGCTCTTCTTCGTGGTGTAGCCATAGAGGCTCAGCGCACCGAAGGAAGCAGCCGTGATGAAGAAGGTGCGGGCGATGCTCTCACCGGTATAAATCAGCAGGATCGATGCCAGCGACAGGCCCATGACCGCAGAGAAGGCCCAGAAAATCATCTGCAGCGTGCCGGAACTCATTTTCTGAAGGCCGAAGCTCATCACCATGATGAAGGCGAGCGGTGCCAGCGCCAGAACCCAGCGCAGCGGCGAACCATAGACGGTTTGGACAAGCTCCTGGCTGCCCATCAGCATGTTGCCGAAGACCATAGCAACAATGCCGGTCAAAAGAACGCCGGATGCCATATAGTTGTAGACCTTGAGCATGTAGGCGCGCAGGCCCTCATCATACTCAGCAGTTTGGGTGGCAGTGCCAGCCCGGTATTCAGTATTGTATCGTTCCACGATAAGTGCTCCCCATAGGGTTACATAGAGTTGCAGCTAATATGGTCATTCGACCTGTGGCTTGCAACTCTATTCGCAAGAATTTGATCGCAGAATTTCCGGCGCGATAGCTTTTGTCTATCACTGGAAATTCTGTTTCTGATCACTCGGTCCGCAGCACCGCGTTCGGCTTGATCCCAAGCGCCCGGTAGCTTGAGCCCAGACCAAACAGGATGGTCACCAACAGGCTTGTCACCACGGTGAAGATCATCGGCGCGGGCAGGAAGCTGAACTCCATCTCCATGACGAAATCCACGACGATCCAGCCCGTGAGGCTCCCGAGCCCCAGCGCGATGGCGGCGGTAATCAGCCCGATAAGCGTATACTCCAGCAGATAAGCCCGGAGGATCTGGCTTCTCACGGCGCCGACCACCTTCAGGATCACGCTTTCATAAACCCGTTGGCGGAAACCGGCGGCAATCGCGCCCGCCAGCACCAGGATGCCGGCGATGATAGCCACGGCGGCTGTTGCGCGCACGGCCGTGCCGATCTGGTCCATCATGGTGTTGACGCTTGAGAGCACCTCTTTCATGCGGATGGCGGTCACGTTGGGAAAGGCGTTCGTCAGCACCTTGTGGGCTTCCACTTCCGCCGCGTTGGACGCCTTCAGTGTCGCCATATAGGTGTGCGGTGCGGCTTTCAGGGTATTCGGGTCAAACAGGATCACGAAGTTGAAGCCAAAGGTACCCCAGTCGATTTCCCGAAGTGACCGCACGGTGGCTGTGATCTCGCGCCCCAACACCGTCACGCTGATGGTATCGCCGATCTTGAGGCCGAGGCCGTCTGCGGCTTCCTTGCCAAGGCTGACTTCCGGCTCGCCCGCATAGTCCACAGGCCACCAGTCGCCTTCAACCAGATGGCTGCCGTTCCCCAGCGTGTCCATATAGCTGAGGCCCCGGTCGCCACGCAAAATCCAGCGCACATTCTGGGCTACCTCAACGTCAGACGCATTCACGCCGTTCAGTTTGGTTACCCGGCCCCGAAGGTTCGGCACGGTCACCAGCTCTTCAACACCGTCGATGCCTTTGGCGGTCTTCTCAAACTCTTCAAGCTGGTAGCGCTGGATATCGAGAAGGAAGAAAGCAGGGGCCTCTTCGGGCACCTGTTCGGTCAGTCGCGCACTGAGGTTGCCCTCAATCAATGCCAGCGTGGAAAAGAGCGTGAGGCCAAGCCCGAGTGAGATAACCACGGCACCTGTGGCAGCACCCGGCCGGTGCAGGTTCGCAACCGCCATGCGCACAAGAGGGTTCCTGGACCGCGGCGCCTTGGAGGCCAGCCGCTCAATCACCCAGCTGGTGAAGCGCAGAAGCCCAAGCGTCGCGCCCGCGCCGCCCATGAAGCCCGCAGCCAGCCCGCGGTTGTCGGACATGCCGACAGCCAGCAGCACAACAACGGTGGCAGCGCCAAAGATGGTGGCGACATAGATGAAGCGTGGCCAGCGGCTTTCAGGTGCCACCAGCGCCCGGAACAGGCGCACGGGCGGCAGGTCCCGCGCTTTGCCAAGCGGCCACACGGCGAAGGCGATGGTGATCATCAGGCCATAGAGGGCCGATAGCACAAGAGCCACGGGGTAGACGCCGCCATCGGGTTTCACCGGTAATGTGTCTGGCAGGAACAGCGCCAGCACGCTCGGCAGCATTGAGCCCACGGCCATGCCAACCACGATGGCGACAAGGCCGATCAGCAGGATCTGGTAGAAATAGGTTTTGAAAACCGTGCTGCCGTCTGCGCCCAAAATCTTGAAGGTGGCGATGGTCTTGGTCTTGCGGTCCATATAGCCGCGCACCGCATTGCCCACTCCAACGCCGCCTACCACTAGGGCGGAAATGCCAACGAGGGTGAGGAATATGCCCATCTGGTCGATGAAGCGCCTCAGGCCCGGTGCGCTGGTGGAACGGTCGCGCACCCGCCACGTGGCATCAGGGAAAGCGTCCTTAAGGTCCTCGCGCACGGCCTTGATGTCCGTGCCCGCCGGCATTCTCAGTTTATAATAGAAATTCACCAGGCTGCCGGTGGTGATCAGGCCGGTTTCCTCAAGCGCCGCGCGCTGGATCATCACACTGGGGCCAAGCTGGAAACCCATATTGGCCTTATCCGGCTCCTTCTCGATAAATGCGCGGATGTCGGCCTTGACGTTGCCGAAGATCAGCGTGTCGCCGGGTGTCACGCCCAGCCGGTCGGCCAGCAGCGGGTCGATGGCCACGCCCCATTTGCCGGCGCGTTTTTCAAACAGTGCATCGTTATCGAGTGACGGTTTGGTGATGAAATCGCCATAAAGCGGATATAGGCTGTCGACGGCCCTGAGTTCCACAAGTGTGGACCGGGGCGCCCCGTCAACCCGCGCCATGGTGCGCAGGCGCGCGCTGTCAGATAACGTGCCGCGCTCGTTGAGCCATGCCCGCGGCTCGGCTGCAATCTGGGCCTGGAAGATTTCGATCTCCAGGTCACCGCCAAGAATTGATTGGCCTTCGCGTTCCATGCCTTCCTGGATCGCGCGTGTGAGCGAACCCACGGCCGCGATGGCGGTCACGCCCAAAATCAAACAGGCCATGAAGATGCGGAAGCCCGACAGGCCGCCACGAAGTTCCCTCAGCGCCAGCCTTAACGCCACTGGCAGGGCGGGGTTGCGGCTGATCATTGACCTGTCACCTTACCCATGATGGGCGCGTCGCCCGTGACGGATTTGGTGTTGCCCGTGTCGTCCACCACATGGCCGTCCGCCATGGAGATCACGCGGTCGCAGCGGTCAGCAAGCTCGGGGTCGTGGGTTACAAGCACAAGGGTGGAGCCGCGCGCTTCGGCCAGGTCGAAAATGAGTTTGATGATGGCCTGACCGGTCTTGCCATCCAGGTTGCCGGTAGGCTCGTCGCCGAACAGGATAGCGGGCTCAGGGGCCAAAGCACGGGCAAGCGCCACGCGCTGTTGTTCGCCGCCCGAAAGCTGCGCCGGGTAGTGGTCCATCCGGTGCGCGAGGCCCACGGCTTCAAGTTCCTTTGCCGCGCGGTCGAAGGCGTCATTGACGCCTGCCAGCTCAAGCGGCACAGCCACATTTTCCAGCGCCGTCATGGTGGGGATCAGGTGGAAAGCCTGCATCACAATGCCTACGCCCTTCAGGCGGTGGCGCGCGAGCGTGTCTTCATCCGCGCCCTCGAACGTCAGCCCGTCCACGCATACTGACCCGGTCGTGGCCTGCTCCAGCCCCGTCATCAGGCTCATCAGGGATGACTTGCCGCTGCCTGATGGCCCAACGATGCCCACAGTTTCGCCCTTTTCAATGCCGAAACTGATGCCCTTGAGGATGTTGACCGGGCCCGCGCCGCTTTCAAGCGTCAGCGTGACGTCGGTTAATTTGATGATGCTGGAGGTGTCAGCCATTGTAATTGTCTCTCTTCGCTGCCAGATATTCTGTTTATGGTTATGAATTACGTCTCTTTAAGCTGGGAGTTTGCCCTGTGAAGGTCAATCAATCGCTCAAACTTTTTTTCTATACGCTTTGCGCGCTCGTTTGGACGAGTTTTGCGCCGGTCAGCACCGTAAGTGCGACGGATGGCGAAAGTGGGGCGGGTACGGTGCAGGTTCTGGCGTTTGGTGACAGCCTCACCGCGGGCTATGGCCTTGAGGCTGGTGACGGCTTTACCGACCAGCTTGAGGCCTGGCTGAACGCCAACATGGATGTGCCGGTGAAGGTGACCAACGCGGGCGTATCTGGTGACACCACCTCAGGCGGCCGGTCGCGGCTTGAATGGGGGCTGGCGCCGTTTGGGAGCAGTGGGCCTGACCTGGTGATCCTCACCCTCGGCGGCAACGACGGCCTTCGCGGCATCGACCCCACGATCACGCGCGACAATATCGACGCCATGGTGAAGCTCTTATCAGACCGCGATATTCCGGTGCTGATTGGCGGCATGATGGCACCGCCGAACCTGGGGCCGGACTATGCGGCCATCTTCAACCCGTCCTATAAAGCAACGGCGGAAAAATACGGCCAGCCACTTTATCCCTTCTTCCTGGAAGGCGTGGCGGCGGACCCGGCGCTTAACCAGGCAGACGGCATTCACCCCAACCCTGAAGGCGTAAAAATTATCGTCTCGAAGATCGGACCGGTAGTCAAAGACCTGATTTTGCGCTAGAGTTAGTGTGTCGCGGGGGTGTGACCTACGAAATCTTGTTGCCCGCGTCTACCGAAAGGGAAGTTGGCCATGGTTCGTTTGTTTGTCGGCCTGGAAATCCCCGAAAATGTGCAATCCGCGCTCTATGACGCGCGCGGCGGTGTTGAAAGCGCACACTGGCAGCGGGATG
>JBNKYQ010000097.1:0-10540 GCA_050300975.1 Kordiimonas sp. | reverse complement strand
ATATCGTTAACGGCGGTGCCGGCAATGACGGTGTCTACGGGGGATCTGGCGACGATGTTGTCAATGGTGGTTCTGGCGATGACACCGTTTATGGCGGCCCGGGCAACGACACTTTGACTGGCGGCACGGGTGCTGACCTGTTTGTTTTCTCAGCAGGGTTTGATGACGACCGTATTGAAGACTTCACTGTTTCGGACGACAGCCTGGACTTGTCAGGTACAACAACCGATTTCACCGATCGTGCAAGCGTCCAGGCGGCGGCAACAGATACAGTGGACGGCCTGTTGATCGACCTTGGCGGCGGCGACAGCCTGTTGCTGACGGGCCTCTCGGTGGCCGACCTGTCGGGTATCGATATCCTCTATAGCTAGAGCCCCGAACGGGCTGAACAACAAGGCGCTGCCGACGGGTGGCGCCTATTATTTTGGGCTGGGTTTCAGTGGGGGCTTGCGTTAGCCTTCTCCGAAGACGAACCAGACAGGACTGATGTTCATGCCGTTTATCGACCTTCTCAGCAATGCCGACCTTTTAGCGCTTGGGCTCTATCTGGCGGCCTTTGTGCTCTATGGTTTCATTGCGGATCATAGCCCTCTGCAGCGCTTCTCCATCTCGGCCGCCATGGACCGGCAGCGCCGCAACTGGATGCAGGAAGCGCGCAGGCGCGAACTGAGGATGCTTGACAGCAATGTGCTTCAGATCCTGATGAACGGCATCAGCATCTTCGCTTCCACCAATATCTTTGTCATTGGCGGGTTGATCGCCGGGATTGCCTATAACGAGCAGCTCAGCGATGCCTTTTCCCGGGTGCCGTTCGCGGTGCAAATATCGCCGGCCCTCTGGTCGCTCAAGCTGGCGCTGTTGCTGGCCGTGTTCGTCTATGCCTTCTTCAAGTTCGCCTGGGCCATTCGGCTGGCGAACTATTGCGCCATCATGGTGGGGGCGCTTGCGTCGCCTGGTGAGGCCGATGGGGAAGAGGCTGAGGCCCGCACGGAAGCGGCGGCGCGGCTGGCATCACTCTGTGCCTTTCATTTCAATCGTGGCCTCAGGGCAAACTTCTTCGGGCTCGCGGCTCTTGGCTGGTTCTTCAGCCCGACGCTTTTCATCATCGGCACGATCTTCAGTGTGTTGATCCTGGTGCGCCGGGAATTTCTTTCGGGCGCCCTCAAGGCCGTCCGCACCTTGCCTTAAAGCGCCGGGCCAAAAAAAGCCGGGGCTAACCCCGGCTTTTCTGCATTATTTCAATGGCTTACTTGCCCATGCGATCGAGGATTGTTTCAGCCTCATCCATCAGCCTGTTCATGCGGTTGATCAGGGTTTCATAAGGTGTCTTGGAGGCCAGATCGATCTTCGAAGCCTTTAGAAGCTCATAAGGATATTCTGACCCGCCGGCTTCCAGCACCTTGATATAGTCTTCCGTCGCTGTCTTGTCGCCCGCCAGCATGCGTTCCGCGAACGCGGTCCCGCCAGAGATGGACGTGGCATACTGATAGACATAGAAGTTCCGGTAGAAGTGCGGAATATAGGCCCACTCGATGGCGTAAGCTTCGTCGATGTTCATCACACCTTCGTCATGGCCGTGGTACTTCTTCAACAGGTCCAGATAGAGGGCTGTCATCTTGGCGCCCGAAAGCGCTTCACCAGATTCCTGCATTTCATGGATCTTCAGCTCAAACTCCGCGAACATGGTCTGGCGGAAGAAGGTACCCCGGATGCCTTCAAGCGCGCGATCGATGTAGTAAAGCCGCTCCGCGTCCGGCAGGTCCTTGGCCAGCATATATTCCTGCAGCAGCACCTCATTGGTGGTGGAGGCAAGTTCCGCCGTGAAGGTGGTGTAGCTTGCGTTCTCGAACGGCTGGTTGGCCTTCGAGAGCATTGTGTGCACCGCATGGCCCCATTCGTGGCTGAAGGTGGAAACATCCTCGAACCCGCCGTTGAAGTTCAGCAGCAGATAGGGGTGTACATCATAGGCCGAACCGAACATGTAAGCGCCCGGCCGTTTGCCTGGCTGCGGCAGCACATGCATCCAGTCGTCGGCAAAACCTTCCTTCAGGAGGTTCAGGTATTTCTCACCGAACGGCTGCAGGGACACCATGGTCATTTCCTTGGCGTCATCAACTGTGAAAGTTCGGTCAAGCGCCGTTACTTCAGGGTAGATGTCATAATAGTGCAGGTCCCGAAGGCCCAGAAGCCGCTGCCTGAGCTTCAGGTAGCGATGCATGCTTGAAAGGTTTTCATTCGCGGTGCTGACCAGCGTGCGGTACACGTCTGTCGGGATGTTGCTGCCGGAGACGGCGGCTGCAAGCGCATTCTCATAGCCGCGGGATTTGGCACCAAAGACGTGGCCCTTCACATGGGTCGCAAGGGTTGCACCGAACATGGCTTCATATTGTTTCCAGGTGCCCCAAAAGGCATCGAATACGGCTTTGCGGTCATTCCGGTTCTGAACAGCGCGGTATTTGGTGTAGGCCGATTGGTTCAAAAGGCCTACCTTTTCGCCGTTTGACAGCTCGATCGAAGGCCAGGGAATGCTGGCGTTGGCCATCAGGCCGTAAATCTGGCCGGGGCCGGAGAGCACGTCACCGGCGTTCGCCAGCACCTTTTCAGCTTCCTTGCTGAGGGTATAGTCTTTCTGCCTGAGTGTATCACGCAGGTTGAAGGCATGTTTTTCAAGACCGGGCTCAGAAGCGATGAAGCTTTCGATTTTCTCGGGGCCTACTTCAAGAAGCTCTGGCGCAATGAAGGATGTTGCTTGGCTCAGTTCAGCGAAAAGCGACTGGGCGAGGGTCCGGCGCTCCTGTGTTTCAGACACCCGGAGGTCTTCGTCTGCCGACAGGGTGGCGTAAACCAGAAGCCTGAGCGCGGATTTCTGCAGCGCGGAAATCTTGTCCGCAGCTTCAAGAAGGGTGGCGGCACTTTCCCCGAGTCGGCCACGATATGCGTCCACTTCCTTCATCTTGGCCAGTACCTGCTGGCGCTCGGCCTCCCAAGCATCGGAGTTGGCATAAAGGTCTGTCAGGTCCCACACAGTGGCCTGTGCGTCCTCAGCAGCGTGAACGGGCAGGGCGGCGGGCGTCGTGGCCATAAGGGCTGTCGATGCCAGCAGGGCGGCCAGAGGTAGCCGCAGTTTTCTTGTGATTTTCATTGTATCCTCCCACAAACAAGAAGCCGATAGATTGGCGTCCGTTTAGGCCTCTTGCAATACAACCAAGGTTGATTACAGGGATGCCCAGAGCACTCTGGTGCGCCATCATGACCAGAATACAACAGTAAACTTGTCACCAATAATTGATTGGCGGCGCAGAACCTGTTTCAATATGTTTTTGAATTCAATCAGTTAGTGTTGGGGGTAGGATGAAATTCAAGTTTCTAGCGCTTGCCTTTGGGCTTATGGCCCCATCGGTTGCAGCCGCAGACCTTGCCATTGAAATCAAGGACGGTGGCGGCCAGCCAGTGCCAAATGCCGTGCTGTCGTTTGCGCCCAAGTTTGCCCTGACCCAGCCGGTCCCTGAGGTGGGTAGCGCTGAAATGCGCCAACAGGGCACTATGTTTTCGCCGTTTGTCTTGCCGGTGAAGGCCGGGACAACCGTGTCGTTCCCCAACTTTGATGAATTCCGCCATCAGGTCTACAGTTTCTCGAAAACGAAGCGGTTCGAACTTCGGCTTTACGGCCAGGATGAAAGCAAGACTATTCATTTCGATAAACCAGGCGTTGTTGCGCTTGGCTGCAATATCCACGACAATATGCTGGCTTACATCTATGTGAGCGCCTATCCGATCGTGGCAAAGACGGGTGAAGATGGCACAGTCATGGTCGGGTCGCTTGAGCCGGGCGATTATGACATTCACATCTGGCACCCTGACCTTGCGTCTGGCGTCAAACCGGTACTTGAAGATGTCGCGGTGCCCGCTGAAGGCGGTGTCGTTTCGGGTCAGATTGCCCTCAGGTCTATTCGGAGTGTCCAGCAACCACCAGCAGAGGATGACTATAGCTAATGCCAGCCTTTCGCTTCAGGACCAAACTGACGGTTGTCTATCTTGCGCTTTTCCTTGCGGTGATGGGCATTATCCTTCTGGCCTTCTACCGGTCGGTGACCACCAATGTGCAAGACCAGACACGGGACCAGCTTGCGGCATCCGCACGGGTATTCGAGCGAATTGTCGACTATCGGGTCAAGACACTGGGGGAAAGCGTGACGGCGCTGGCGCAGGATTACGGTTTCCGGGAAGCGCTTGGCACGGATGACAGGCCCACCGTGATTTCGGCCCTGCAGAACCAGGCCCGGCGGCTTGAAGCCGATATGGCGGTCATTACGGATATCGACGGCAACATGATTGCCGCGCTGCTTGACGGCGAAGCCACGGCCACCATGCCGATGATCAGCGATGACCTTAGACAAATGGCAGAACGCAGGGGCGTTGCCTCGCGTATGGTGTCTGTTGACGGTCGCATCTTTGAGCTGGTGCTCACTGTTGTCCGCGCTCCGGTGCCAATCGCGTGGGTCGCCTTCGGTGTCGAGCTCGACAAGGTCACCGCGCAGGACATCAAGGGGCTGTCGCCAATCGATCTTGAGATCGGCTTCCTCTACCGGCAGGGAGACGAGCCCTATCAGGTGGCGTCGGCCACATCGAACGCAGCCGCGTTGGCGGAGTTCCTTGCATCAACCAGCCCCAGTAAGGAAGCTTTCCGAGCCTCTTTCATGGATCAGGAGCATATGTTCCGGCGTCTGTCTCTGGTTTCCGGGGATGAAGGCAAGGAAATCTCGGCGCTCCTGTATTATTCCATGGATACGGCGCTGGCGCCCTATGATCCGCTGGTGATCACGATGGTGACGGTGCTTGTTCTGAGCCTCCTGTTGCTGGTTGCCGGCAGCGTGGTGGTGGCGCGCGGTGTCACCAAGCCGCTGACTGATCTGGCGTCGGCCGCGCAACAGATCGCGAAGGGGCGCTATGAAGAGGTTGAAACGGAAAGTAAGGGTGATGAGGTCGCTGATCTGACGTCCAGCTTCAACCAGATGATTTCTGCGGTGAAGGAACGCGAAAAGAAGATCACCTTCCAGGCCTACCACGACCCTGAAACGGGGCTCAGGAACCGGTTGATGTTTGACCGGATGATGCAGCAGGAAATTGACCAGTCTGACTCGTTTGTCCTTGTGGTTGCCGAAGTGCAGCAACTGCCGGAACTCCGGACCGTTCTTAACCACCAGAATATCAATGACCTGATCAAAGGCGTAGCGCGGCGCATCGAGAAAGTGGCCGATACTGAAGTAGCCCGTGTTTCCACGGAATCCTTCGGCTTCCTGGTGCGCAATGCCGAAGACGCCGAAACCCGCGCATCACTTGTGCTCAACAGCTTCATGACGCCTTTCGACGTGGCTGATATTGTCATTGATGCGGGCGTCAAGCTGGGCCTTGTTAAGTTCCCGGGCGACGGAGAGGACGGCGCGACACTTCTCAGGCATGGGCAGGCGGCGCTCGATAAGGGGCGTGACGCGCCTCGCGGGTTCGCCTGGTATGACCCGGACCGAGACAGTTCCCAGAAAGCGCGCCTTTCGATGATGAGCGAACTGCGTGGGGGCCTCAAGAACGGGGAAGTGAAATTCGCCTATCAGCCCAAGCTGGACCTGGAGAGCGGCAAGATCACCGCCGTTGAGGCCCTGATCCGCTGGATCAGCCCAAGCCGCGGGTTTGTGCCGCCTGATGATTTCATCCCGATGGCGGAACGCACGGGCGATATCTGCCACGTCACCGATTGGGCGCTGCGGCAGGCCGTTAAGCAGGCGGCTGACTGGCGCGCACGTGGCCTCAACCTCGCGGTTGCCGTGAATCTGTCCACTAACGATCTGATGAACCAGAGTTTACCAGCCCAGATTCTGGCGCTTCTCAGGGAATATGACCTGCCGGCTGAATTCCTGAAGCTTGAGGTAACAGAAAGCGCCGTGATGCATGACATGACGCGCGCCCTGGATGTCCTCAATATGCTGAGTGCCATGGGGCTTGCCCTTTCAATCGATGATTACGGCACGGGCTATTCATCGCTCAGCTATATCAAGCGGCTGCCGGTGGGTGAGATCAAGATCGACAAGTCTTTTGTGCTCAATCTGGCGAAAAATGATGAAGATAAGATCCTCGTCCGCTCAACCATTGAACTTGGACATAACCTGGGGCTGTCCGTGACCGCTGAAGGCGTGGAGGACGAGGAATCGGTGGTTCAGCTGCGCGAGTATGGCTGTAACGTCATCCAGGGCTATCATATTGCCCGCCCGCTGCCGCCCGCTGAACTTGAGGAATTCCTGAAAGAGAGTGAGTATGGACCGGCCTAAAGCCATGCTGGGGGTGGCGCCGGCCGGCACCCTGGCCCTCTATCCATCATCACACGCACAAGCCGAAGGTCTACCTAACGTAGATTTCGAGCTGCTGACCGACGCCCGGCTTTCGCTGGTGTCGGGCGAGCAAAGCTGGTTCGATGACTGGCTTGGCAAACTGCGGTATGGCGGTGACCGCCAGGGCGACGGCCGAGGCAAGCTGCGGCTCGCGGAGGCATCGCTGATTGCCCGGTCTGATATCACCTGGGACCTGCAGGCTTTTGTGCATGCAAAGTTCGACCCGGAGCAGGACAAGCCCGCCGATCTGGTGGAAGCATTCCTGCACTATAAGCCCGTGCCCACATCAAACGTGCAGTATGAAATGCGCGCGGGGCTTTTGTTCCCACATATCTCGCGCGAGAATATCGGGGCCGCCTGGACCAGCCCTTTCACCATCACGCCCTCTGCCGTCAATAGCTGGGTGGGGGAGGAAGTTCGGGCCCTTGCGCTTGAGGGCAAGGCAACGCTGAAGCTTGAGAACCAGAAACTGTCGCTGACGGCGGCGGTTTTCGGGTTCAATGACCCCGCTGGGTCGCTTCTGGCGTTCCGGGGTTGGGCACTTGGGGATTATAAAACCGGGGCCTTCAGCCAGGTGCCTTTGGCGCCCATTCCGTCTATCGAGCCCGGCGGTTTCCTGGCCGACCAGCCAACCTGGGTGCACCCCGTTCGTGAACTGGATGGGCGCCCTGGCTTTTATGCGGCCCTTGATTGGGACTATGCCAAGCGCATCAAGCTGGGGGCCTTCTATTATGACAACCGCGGTGACCCGGAAACCTTCAAGCACAATCAGTATGCCTGGAACACGCGTTTCTGGAACATGTATGCTGAAGTGAAGACGCCTGGCGGTATCCAGCTGATGTCCCAG
Organism: Kordiimonas sp.; assembly: GCA_050300975.1. Taxonomy (GTDB): domain Bacteria; phylum Pseudomonadota; class Alphaproteobacteria; order Sphingomonadales; family Kordiimonadaceae; genus Kordiimonas. The sequence goes on along the minus strand of JBNKYQ010000097.1, from coordinate 3,313 downwards.
TTTATGACCGGCAATACCAAGATGGGGCACCTGATTGGGGGCCAGCGCATGGTGGATGCGGATTTTTCAGCGGGCTATGTGATGGCGACACGCAAGGTCGGGCAGCACCGCATCAGTCTGCGCCGGGACTGGTTCGACGTGGATGACAACACATTCGTGGCTGAGGACAACAACAATGAGGTGGGCACGGCCTGGACTTTGGCGTTCAACGCCAAGGTGGGGGAAAAAGCCAACCTGATCACCGAATTCCTGCGGGTGGACAGCAACCGCCCCGCACGGCGCGGCCAGTGGTGGACAGCACCCGAGCAGGGCCAGATACAGCTGCAGGTCAGCTACCGGCAGCGCTTCTAATTGGCGATGGGCTTAGAGCCCCAGGTGCGCCATATAGCTGCTCAGGCCCGCTTCCAGGTCAGCGATCAGGTCTTCAGGGTCTTCAAGGCCGATATGCAGCCGGATCACCGGGCCGTTTGACGTCCAGGTGGTGGCGGAGCGCGCGCCAGCCGGGTCGCTTGGCAGGATCAGGCTTTCATAGCCGCCCCAACTGAAGCCCATCTTGAAGAGCTTGCGACCGTCCACAAGGTGCGCCGTGTCTTCGTAAGCGCCGGCTTTCAGGACGACTGAGAACAGGCCGGTGGAGCCCGCGAAATCGCGTTCCCAGATATCGTGTCCCGGGCAATCTTCAAACGCCGGGTGCAAGACGCGCTCGACCGCCGGGTGGTCCTTGAGCCACGCCGCGACCTTGAGGGCGTTTTCTTCATGCTGCTTCAGGCGTACACCCAGGGTGCGCAGGCCGCGCAGCACCAGGAATGCATCATCGGCAGACACGGTCTGGCCAAGCTGGTATGCGGTGCGGCGCAGTTTCTGGAACGTCCGCTCGTTTGCCGTCGCGGTGCCCATCATCACGTCCGAATGGCCGCCCAGATATTTGGTTGCCGCATTGACGGAGATATCAGCCCCCATGGCAATGGGGTTCAGATAAAGCGGTGTGGCCCACGTGTTGTCCGTGATGACATAAAGACCATGGGTTTTGGCGGCGGCGATGATCGCTGGCAGGTCCTGTACCTCGAACGTCAGTGAACCGGGGCTTTCCGTGAAGATCAGTTTGGTGTTTTCCTGGATCAGCGCCTCAATGCCGGCGCCGATGAGCGGGTCATAATAGGTGGTCTCGACCCCTATCATCTTCAGGAAACCGGTGGCGAATGACCGCGTTGGGTCGTAGGCGCTGTCGGTGATCAGGATATGATCGCCCGCGCGCACCAGCGACAGAATCGCTGTGGTGATGGCGGCCACGCCGGACGGGAACAGCATGGTGCCCGCGCCTTGTTCAAGCTCGGTCACCGCGTCCTCTAGCGACCACTGGGTCGGCGTGCCCTTGCGACCATAAAACAGGTGCCGGGCGGCAGGGTCCGCCACACGCTCGCGGTATTCTGCATAGGTCTCGAAAAGGCAGGTGGACGCACGGTATACAGGCGGGTTCACGATGCCGTGGGTCCATTCCTTGCGGCGCCCCGTGGTTGTGAGTTTTGTGTCTGTTTTAAGTGTGTCGGGCTTTTTCTTGTCTGTCATGGCTTTTGCGCGGGTCCTGTCTCGACGGGTAGGGCGGGGTCTGCGCCCCATTCGGTCCAGGAACCGTCATAAACGGACACGTCGCGTTTGCCAAGGGTATGGAGCGCGAGCTTGAGCACGCAGGCTGTTACGCCGGACCCACAGCTTGTGACTACAGGCTGATCCAGGTCCACTCCAGCGGCTTCAAAGATGGCGCGGATATCGGCAGCGGCCTTATAGGTATGGTCATCGCTGAAGAGCAGTGAGAAGGGCACATTATAGGCCCCCGGGATGTGGCCGGACCGAAGGCCCTTGCGGGGCTCGGGCTCCGTGCCTTCAAACCGCGCCTGGGAGCGGGCGTCAATCACCTGTTCCTTTTTGGATTTCAGGTTCATGTAAAGGTCGTCCTGGCAGCGCAGGCGCGCGGGCTTCAGCGTCGCCCTGAAGGTGCCGGGAGCGCGCTCGGTCTTCGCGTCTGTCACCGGCCTCCCTTCCGCCAGCCATTTTTGCAGGCCGCCATTGAGGACAAAGACATTTTCATGCCCCATGACGCGGAAGTTCCACCATACGCGGGCGGCGGAGCGAACGTCGCTGTTGTCATAGACAACGATTGTATCGTCATTCGAGATGCCAAGCTTCCTGACGGCGCCCTCGAACTCGTCGGCGCGCATCATCATGTGGGGCAGGTGGGCGGCCACTTTGATGTTGTTATCAATGTCAAAGAAAACCGCGCCCGGGATGTGGGCTGCGTCATATTCCGCGCGGGCCTTGCGTTTGTCCGCGGGCATGTGCCAGGAGGCGTCAACCGGGATGATAGTTTCGCCAGCCTCGACGGCTTCCAGCTTTTCAGCGAGCCAGTCGGTGGTTACCAGTGGAAACGGGTTCATGAAATGGCCTTTTCCTTACACTCAAACCAAAATCGGCAACGCTCGTGGACGCACAGGACCACAGACGCTGCCGCCGCGCAGCGTACGCCCCTTGGCGTTGCGGCACAATCAAGCAATTGGCGGGTCTGCTATGACTTTAGTGCATGGGTGAGGGCAGACGGGGCGCCGCCGCCAACAAAAAGAGGCGCGGAACTCTGCGCCTCTTGATGTGTACCCGTGAATTCCTAAGGGGGGAAAGGATGGCCGGGTACGGCTTGGAAAACTCATTTACTCAGAACCAGGGGTACTCGAAACTAATTCACGACATGGCGACAGGCGAAGTCACCGCCGCTGCTGGCCTCGAAAAGGCGGCTCAGAAGCGGGTGATCAAACTCTTCCGTCTGGTCGCATTCCACCAGATTGTCTTCCGCCACGTAAGTTGTGTGGGTTTCGCCGTCCACAAGGACGTGATACCAGGGGCGGTCTTTCGGGGGATGCGAGCTAGCCATGATGTCATACCATTCAGGAGACTGGCTATACACAGCATCCACATCGAAAATGAGACCGCGGTAGCCGAACCGACGGTGGATCACCACGGTGCCCGGCGCAAAGCGTGCTCTGCAGATTTTTTGTGCCATTGTTCTTCTCCTACTCAGTCGGTCAATCAGGACCTTTTCATTCATTTTTCCTGACCCGACAAAGGCCACTTCTTGGCCTGTTATCATTCACTATAAAGGGCCTAAATTAACAAATGCTGAACTAATCGTTCAAAACTGTTAAGTTTTTGGTAATTATATTTCAAAGGTTAACGCGCACGGGCTCAAATCCTTAACGCCGGGCCGGGGCGCCAAAGGGCTCCAAAGGGTTAAAACCTTTGACAATCGGCGTCCTCAAAAGCATAG
>JBNKYQ010000096.1:0-10559 GCA_050300975.1 Kordiimonas sp. | reverse complement strand
CATAATCCATGTAAAGTTTAAGCGCAGACACAGATCGGGACGGGAGCAAGCGATGACACACATGGAAGGCAGCTGTTACTGCGGCAACATCGCCGTGCGCATCACGTGTGACGAGACCGCCAGCCACCTGACGCCCCGCGCCTGCGACTGTGACTTCTGCACCATGAATGGCGCCGCCTGGGTATCCGTCCCCACCGCCAGCATGGAAATCGAAATCCAGAATGAAGCGGCCATCAGCCTCTTTGAGCAGGGATCAGAAAGCGCGCGCTTCTGGCTGTGCCAACGCTGCGGCGTTGTAACGGCCGTGACCTGCGATATCGAAGGCACGAGAAAAGGCGCTTTCAACGCCCGCATCATGGACTACCGCGACGAATTCGCCCCAACTGAGGCTGCGTCGCCAAAGCTTCTAGGCAAGGACGAAAAGCTCGCCCGCTGGGACAAGCTGTGGATCGGCAATGTGCGGATCAAGGACTGCTGGGACGTGGGACTTTAGACCATTGCGTGCTGAGCCCACCATAGGGCCGAAGCAGTGAGTGCGATCAAAATCCAGAGACCAAGACTACCGCCCGCCTTCTTTTTTTTGGGCTTCGCCGCGTCTGTTTTCCCATTTTGGGTCTCTGGTGCTTCTGCACCCTTACCATCTGCTGCTTTCTTGCTGCCTCTGGCCATAAATCCACCTCATACACACGCCCCACACCGGCCTTACCAAGGTAGCCCAGCGGTCTGTAGTGACAAGGCCAAACAGGATCGGTGCAAAGAAATTCAACCAGGCGGGTTGTATCCACCCATTCAGGGTTATGTTCGGATAAACGGAAGGGGTGTGACACCAGGGGGCACAGCCCGACTCAGCCAGCCATGTCGAGCGTCAGCACCACCATGTCGCGGCACTGGATGCCATTCTCAAAAATCGGCTCGGCGTAATTTAGGGTGAAGTAGTTTTTGACGATGCGGTTCATGCGGAAACCCGCCTTCTGGTAGAAGGCCAGATGATCGATGCTTGAATTGCCGGTCCCCACATCAAGGTGCTTGGCTCCCGCCCTGCGCGCTTCCTCGATCGCAGCATTCAGAAGGGCCTTTCCCACCCCCTTTTTCTGCCACTCGGGCGCCACGGCGATGTTCTTGAGCTCCCACCGAGCGTCATCAACTGGCAGCAGAACGAAGACGCCTACTACCACGCCGTCCCACCGGGCGCTATAGAGGGTGCCGTCCGTCAGATACTCGATAATCAGGGCGGCGGATGGGTCTGCCAGCAGGAGCAGGTCCATAAAGGCTTCGGCGTCCGTTTCCGCCACAATATTCAGATTTATCTCAGCCATGCCTCTACTGTTCCCCGAAAAAGAAAGGCTCGCTTTTTAACAGCCTGCTTCGTAAAACCATAGCAACAAGTGTCGGCAGGCAAAACAGGCGCTTGATAGATTTGGGGTAAGGGAGGAAGCACATGGCTTCAGGTGATGATCAGGCAATCCCGGCAAAGAAAAGCCGTTTCCCGGATTCGCTGGTTCTGATTTTTTCAATGATTTTTATCGCGCAGCTCCTGAGCTACGTGATCCCGGCGGGCACGTTCGAACGCGCGCCAGCGCCGTTTAACGAAAGCCGCGACATGGTGGTGCCGGGCACGTATGCCCCGGTGGCAGATGCGCCTTCACTTGACGCCTGGCATTTCCTGTCGGCCATCCCGCGCGGGCTTGAGGCCGCGCAGGATATTGTGTTCCTGGTGTTCCTGGTGGGCGGAGTGATTGCGCTTCTGCGGGCGTCCGGCGCCATTGATGCGCTGCTGTTCCGCGCTGTGCGCGCCTTTGACGGCAACCCCGGCATCCTGATTGCCGGCACACTGACGCTCTTTGGCCTTGGGGCCTTCACCATCGGGATGGGCGAGGAATATATGCCGCTGATCCCTATATTGGTGACCATGTGCCTGGCCATGAAGCTAGATAGCATCGTCGCCATGGGCATCCTTTGGGCCAGCTACGGCGTGGGCTGGGCCACGGCGGGCACCAACCCATTCGGCCTGTTGATCGCGCAGAATATTGCCGGGCTTCCTGCCACGTCCGGCCTTGGGTTCCGCATTGTGCTGTTCGTGCTGTGCCTGTTGATTGCCTTCCAGCATATCTATGCCTATGCGCGCAAGATCAAGGCAGACCCGTCGAAAAGCCTGGTCTCTCACGTGGATTATTCCAAGGGCTTTGACCTGCCGCATGATGTCAGCCTGACGTGGCAGCGGTCGCTGATCCTGACGGTCTTCATTGGCGGCATTGTGTTGTTTGTATACGGCGCGCAAACCATGGACTGGTATATCGGCGAGCTGAATACCATCTTCCTGGCGATCGGCGTCCTGACCATGCTGATTTCCCGCATGGCACCCAATGACGCGTCCAAGACTTTCATTGACGGTGCGGCTGAAATGACGGCGGCGGCGCTTCTTATCGGCTTCGCCCGCACCATCGAAGTGGTGCTGACGGACGGCATGATCATTGACACCATCATCAATTCGATTGCGGGTCTTCTTGAAGGTACCGGGGCGGACGTGTCCGCGCTTGGGATGCTGGCGGTGCAGACCATCACCAACTTCTTCATCCCCTCGGGCTCCGGACAGGCGTTCGTGACCATGCCGATTATGTCGCCGCTTGCGGAACTGACAGGCGTGAGCCAGCAAACCGCCGTTCTGGCCTACCAGTTCGGTGACGGCTTCACCAACATGGTGGTACCGACAAGCGCACTCGTGGTGGGCACGCTGGCACTGGGGAAAATCCCCTATGTGCAGTGGGTGAAGTTCGTGACACCGCTTCTCTTGAAGCTATTTGCGCTGGCGGCCGTGGCGCTGGTGTTCACCGTTCACTTCGGTGACTTGGTCGGCTTCTCCAACTAGCCAGCCTTGCAGCAAGAAAAAGCGTGATTACATAAGAAGGTAGGGCATCCGTGCCCTGCCTTTTTCTTTGGGAGCACCGCTTGACGGCACCTGGCCATAACAGATTATCCGACCTTGAGCGCAAGCGGCTGAAGCGCGTGCACCGGTTGGCGCGTCTTCTCGATAGCCAGTTCCGCATACCGGGCACCAAAATCCGCTTCGGCCTGGATAGCATCTTGGGCCTTGTGCCGGTGGCGGGCGATACGGTCACCGCCGCCATGGCAGCCTATATCATTGTTGAAGCCTTCCGGATCGGCGTCAGCCGCACCATTATTGTGCGCATGCTGGGCAATCTGGTGATTGACTGGGTAGTGGGCTCGATCCCGATTGTCGGCGACCTGTTCGACCTTGGCTTCAAGGCGAACCAGCGCAATATCCGCCTGATGGAACGGGATTTAGGTGTCGCGCTCGCGAACCTCTAGGCGCACCTCAGCCTTGGGCCGCTGCACAAGGCTAACCAGCACGCCGGAGACGATCATCAAGAGGAACCATGACCCCAACTTGGAAGCGGGCACGAAATCCCAGCCGTTTTGCTGGTGTGGATAGACCCAGATATTACCAAGCGTGCTGAAATTCTCCGCCCCCCAAATGACGGTGGCAATGCACACAAGCGCGAACACCAGCGGCAAGCGTCGCCGGTGGCCAAACGGGGAGGTGAAATAGACCCACGTGCGCCCGAAAATGACCAGCACCGCTGCAAACAAAAGATAGCGGAGATCGACAAAGAATTTATGGGTGAAGAAATTCACATAAATAACCATCGACAGGGCCACAGTTGCCCACATGGGTGGATAGCCGGTGAAACGGAAATCAAACAGCCGCCAGACCCTGGCAAAATAGCTGCCCACTGACGCGTACATGAAGCCAGCGAAAAGCGGCACACCGGTGACACGGATCAGGTTTTCTTCTGGATAAGTCCAGGACCCCTGGGAGGTTTTAAAAAGCTCCATCACAGTGCCCACGATGTGGAACACAAGGATTACCTTGGCCTCGTCCCAGGTCTCCAGTCGGAATTTGAGCATGATTATCTGGATCACGAGCGCCGCCAGGAACAGGAAGTCATAGCGCGCGAGGGCGGCATCATCCGGCCAGAAATAACGGGTCAGCAGGATCAGGATAATCAAAAGAGCGCCGAACAGGCAGGCGCGGGCCTGCATCAGGGCAAACCACCCCAGTTCGGTCAGCCCTCTCCTCATCCTTCCAGGCTCTCCTTCAATTCTTCAAGTTCCAGCCAGCGAAGCTCCTTCGCGTCCAGCTCATCCCGCTTGGCTTCAAGCTCCTTGCTGAGCGCATTGAAGCGTGCAGGGTCCTTGCTGTAAAGGGCCGGATCTGAAAGCTCGGCCTCCATCTGCTGCATCTGCTGGCTCAGGGCCTCGACCTCGGCGGGCAGATGATCAAGCTCGCGCTGGTCCTTGTAGGAAAGCTTGGTGGCTTTCTTGCGGTTGGCGTTCTGGGGCGCGTCCTTGATGGAAACCACCTTGGCCTTTTCCGCTCTCAGCTCAGTCTTGGGCTGGCTTGAAAGCTTCTTCTGTGCCAGATAGTCGGTATAGCCGCCAGCATATTCTGTTGCCCTGCCGTCGCCCTCGAGCACAATGGAACTGGTTACCACGCGGTCGAGGAAGTCCCGATCGTGGCTGACCAGAATAATCGTGCCCTTATAGTCCGCCAACACTTCCTGCAGCAGGTCCAGCGTGTCCATATCCAGGTCGTTTGTCGGCTCGTCAAGGATCATCAGGTTGGATGGCCGGGCAAAATTCTTGGCAATCAGAAGCCTGTTGCGCTCCCCGCCCGAAAGCGCCGAGACAGGCGTGTTGGCCACACTTGGGTCAAACAGGAAGTCCTTCAGGTAGGACATAATGTGTTTGGTCTCGTCGCCGATATGCACCCATTCGCCGCGACCGCCCGTCAACACATCGGTGATGGTCATATCGTCCTTCAGGTCCGCGCGCTTCTGGTCGATCACCAGGGTCTCAAGGTTTGTGCCGCGCTTGATCTCGCCGCTATCGGGTTCCATTTCGCCGATGAGTACTTTGAGAAGCGTGGATTTGCCCACGCCATTCGGGCCGATGATGCCAACCCGGTCGCCCCGGTTGATCCGGATGGAGAAATCTTCAAACAGCGTGCGCCCACCAAAGGCCTTGGAGATACCCTTGGCCTCAATCACCCGCGCGCCGGACTTGTCCGCGCCCGCAAGCGAGATATTCACCTGCCCCGTGGCCTTGATCACACTTCGGCGTTCCTGCCTCAGGCCCTGCAGGCGGCGCATACGCCCCTGGTTCCGGGTGCGGCGGGCGCTGATACCTTCAACCGACCAGCGGGTTTCTTCCTTGATGAATTTGTCCAGTTTCTTGAGGGACTCTGCCTCTTCACCGTAGACCTTTTCCTGCCAGGCCTCGAACTTGTCGAAGCCTTCATCCAGCCGCCTGATCTTGCCGCGGTCAAGCCACAGGCAGGCGGTCGCCAGGTTATTCAGGAAAGTCCGGTCGTGGCTGATCAGCACCATCGCCCCGCGCCAGGATTTGAGGTAACCCTCAAGCCATTCGATGGTTGCGATATCCATATGGTTGGTGGGCTCATCAAGAAGCAAAAGGTCTGGTTCACCGATCAGCGTACGGGCAAGTGCGGCACGCCGAAGTTCCCCACCCGATGCTGTCTTTGGGTCAGCGTCACCCACCACGCTCAGGTCCTCAATCAGCACATCCGCGCGATATTCCTGGTCCCGCTCATCCTCAGGGAGCCCCGCGACGATATAATCCTTCAGCGTGGCATAACCGCTCGCGTCGGGTTCCTGCGGCAGGTAAGCGATGCGCGCACCGGGCTGAACCCAGCGTTCGCCGCCATCGGCTTCAATGATGCCCGCCACCAGCTTCAGAAGCGTGGATTTGCCGGTACCATTACGACCCACAAGGCAAAGGCGCTCGTCGTAGCCGATATGCATTTCAAGCTTATCCAGCACCGGGTCCGCGCCCCAGTGCAGGTCAATATCCTTCAAGCTCAAAATCGGTGGTGCCATAATGTGTCGTTACCAGCTGTCTTGCGCCCCTTGCGCTTTCCGTGCCTTATACCCAGCTATAGAAGACGCATTCAAGCACGGATGTATTAACACGAATAAAATCCGACACCTGTCGCTGGGGAGCTGACAGGAAGGTCGGACCGGATGGGGGGACAACATAGTGACAGACCAGGCCTTTTCTAACGCGCAGATACCTGCGGCGGATATTCCGGCAGCCGGCACTATCGCTTTCGAACCCTTGCACCAGCGCTACGCGCGCCTGTTGATCACCGAGTCCCTTCTGGTGTGGGCCATCCCCACAGTTGCCTTCAGCGTGCTGCTGGCCATCGGCAAAATTGAAAGCAGCGTTATCAGCGCGCCATGGGGCTTTCTACTGCCGCTCATCGTCCTGCCGTTTATTTTCATCGTCTGCCGACTGCAGGCAAAGTTCAGCGGCTTTGCAGTGCGCGACCATGACATTCATTTCAGGTCTGGCGTAATCTGGCAGAAGCGGCTTGCGCTGCCATTTAGCCGTATCCAGCACGTGGAGATCGAGCGCAACCCGATCGAGCGCGCCTTTGGCCTGTCGACGCTCAAGTTCTTCACCGCTGGTGGCGGGTCTGCTGATATGAAGATCCCCGCGCTGGGCGAGGGGCAAGCCACAGACCTAAAGTCTTTCGTGCTGAAGCTGACGGGCGAAGCCGATGACCGCGCCTGAACAGCACGCCGCCACGCTTGAGAGCCTGAGCGGCGAGGCATGGAACCGGCTGGCGCCGGCCGCCATCATCCATTTTATCATCAAGTTCATTGTGGGTTTCGCCAAGAACGGCATCCAGAATGTTGCCTATCTTGGGGGCATCGCCATCTTCACCGGCGACAACAGGTGGTTCATCCTGGGGGCAATCGCCGCAGCAGCGGGCGCAGCCCTTTTGGTTGGGGGTGTCCTGAGCTACCTCAATTTCAGGTTCCGGATTGATGGCCAGACCTTCCTGATCAACCGCGGCGTGATCAACAAGAAACGGCTGACCCTGTCTTTTGACCGCATCCAGAATGTGGTGGTGAAAGAACCTTTCTATTTCCGCCCCTTCGGCCTTGTCGCCCTTGCGCTTGAAAGCGCGGGATCGAGTGACGAGGAAGTCAGCTTGGCTGGCATTCCCGCGCCGCTCGCACTGGATATCCGCCGCACGGTGCTGGAACGCAGGGACAGGGCACCGGCCACCGAAGCCAAACCTGCCGCCACCAAAGCCGTCGATGCTGCAGAATCTGACACTCAGGAAAGCGAGCTCCTGCTGGCGCAGCCGATTTCGGAACTCGCGCGCTATGGCCTGTCGAACAACAATATCTGGGTCGTCGCAAGTATCGCGATGGGTGCCATCTTCCAGCAGTTCGACGCGTGGGAAAAAGACGCCGAAGCCTTCATCGAAACATCAATCATCCCCATCACCGGCGATGACGCTTCGGTCCTTGGACTGCTGTTCGCGACTGGCGTCGTGATGGTACTGCTGCTCTTGACGCTGTTCTCTGTCCTTGGCGCGATCATCGTTTATTACCGTTTCAGGCTATCCTATGCAGACGGACGCTACCACCGCGAAACCGGCCTTTTCGAACGGCTGGAAACCAGCGTGCCGGAAACCAAGGTACAAAGCCTGCAGATCAACCAGCCCTGGCCCGCCTTGCTGCTGGGGCGCTGGCATTTGGCCTTAAAGCAGGTTGGGTTCGGCAAGGCCAAAAATGCTGCACAGAATCGGAAATCAAACTTCATTGTCCCGAGCGTGCAGCCACCTTTCTACCAGGCGCTGGCGAACAAGCTGTTTGGGGACATGGACTGGCAGACGATGGACCTGCGCTCCATCTCGCGCTTCTATGTCTGGAAAACCGTTTTCTATTGGTTCCTGATACCGGCCATGTTGGCCGCGATCCCGCTGTCTGCCAATATTGGCCCAAGTGGGCTTCTTATCTTCATAGCACCAATCATGGTCACGCCGCTCGTGATGCTACGCCACGCGCGCTTTGGCTATTGGAGCGACGGCAAAGTCGCGATCGTCCGGCAAGGATTTGTTGGTTCACGCATGACAGCTTTCCCGTTCCACAAGGCCCAGACCGTTGCCCTGACCCAAAGTCCCAGCCAGCGGCGGCGAGCCCTCGCAACCCTGAAGGTCCAGCTTGCCGGGCAGACCCTGACCATCCCCTATGTGCCGCTTGCTGACGCAGAAGCCTGGCGCGACCGCATCCTGTTCGAAGTGGAAACATCAAAGAAGGCCTGGATGTAAAAACTATCTTTGCGAAAATTATTCCCCCTTTGCCTGTATTTTAGGTAGCGGTTCCCTGGCAGTCGCGGCGTCCCATACCTACTGAGACACGACAATTGGGGAAAATAATGAAATTACTTCTGACGACAGCGGCCATCCTGGCGGCTTCGGCCACAGCGTGCGCCGATGATACCAAACATTTTGATGGTGACTTCCTGGGCGGCGAAGTGGGCTATCTGTCTGGCGACGGACCAACCGGCACCTATTATGGCGGCATGGCGGGCTTCCGCAAACAGACTGACAACAACATCGTCTTCGGCCTGGAAGCGGCACTGGGGACCACTTCAGCTGGCTATTATTTTGACGAATCCGACTCTGAGGATTTCTACAAAAGCCAGTGGTCAGCGCTTGCAACCGTCGGCTTTGCAAGCGGCCGCAACCTTTTCACTGTCGGCGCGGGATATGCCCACGCCAGTTCATCTTATATCTATTTCGGCGTGGAGGAAGACGCCTCATATAACGCCGCCGCAGGCATGGTTGGCTATGAACGCGCCATTGGCGACCACCTGAGCCTACGTGCCCGCGTCGTGACCTACAAGTTCGACAACTATATCACCAGCATTGGGCTGGCCTTCCGTTTCTAGAGAACCTTCCCAACCAAACCAAAACCCTTCCCAACCAACTAAAAAGGCGCCCTCTGGCGCCTTTTCTTTATCTATTGAGTTGGCTATCACGCCATCAATTGGTCGCGGACTGGCAGGCGGCGAATACGCTTGCCCGTTGCGGCAAAGATGGCGTTCGCAAGCGCGGCTGCAACCGGTGGCACACCCGGCTCACCCACGCCACCCGGCACGCTGTCGGACTGGATGATAGCGGCCTCAACATGGGGCGCCTCATCAATCCGGCACACCGGATAGGTATCGAAGTTGGATTGCATCACCGCGCCATTTTCAAAGGTGATCTCACCGTGCAGCGCGTGGGACAGCGCGAAGACAACCGCCCCTTCCATCTGGGCCTTCACCCGGTCCGGGTTCACCGCCACACCGCAATCAATTGCCATCCAGGCGTTATGCACCTTCAAATCACCCGCGTCGGAGACTTCCACCTCCATCGCGCAGGCAACGTAGGAGACAAAGCTGCGGTGCACGCTGATGCCCATTCCCCGGCCCTTCGGCATCTTCTTGCCGTAGCCAGACATGTCAGCTGCCTTTTTCAGCACCGCCTTCAGGCGCGCCGTGTCAACCGGGTGGCGCTCAAGCGATTCACCATAGTTGGAATAGCTGGAACGGCGTTCACCCTGCAGCAAGTTCGGCATATCCTTGGTCGGGTTGATCTTGCGGTCGCTTCCAACCAGTTCCATCCACATATCAACCGTGTTCTTGCCTGCGTCAAAGGCCAGTTCGTCAACAAACGAGCCAATCGCAAATGCCTGCTGGATGTTGGCAACGGAGCGGAGCCAGCCGATACGGGCATGGGCCTTGGCGCTGCCCGCGTCAACACGGAGGTTCTCCGTCTCGAACGGCAGATCCAGAAGGCCCAGGCCCAGCTCAAAGCTGCCGGGGCCATCCGCTGCCGGATTGAACGTACCGCCAATAGACGGATAGGCCGCCTTGTGGTTCCAGGCGGTCACTGTGCCGGCGCTATCGATGCCCGCGGTGACACGCTGGGCAGCGACCGTGTGATAATAGCCGTGGTGCACATCATCTTCCCGTGTCCATACCATTTTCACAGGCTTCATTGCATGCTTGGCCAGGATGGCCGCTTCGGCTGCAAAATCAGGCTTGGATTTACGCCCAAACGCACCGCCCAGAAGCGTTGCTTCGACGTAAATCTCCTCGGGCTTCTTGCCGACAAATGCTGCCACGGTCTGCTGCACGGACTGTGGATCCTGGCAACACACCCACATCTTGAGGTCTTCACCCTGCCATTCCGCGGTCGCGGCCGGTGGCTCCATCGTCATATGGTGCTGGTGGGCCACGAAATAATCTGCGGACACGACCTTGCTTGCTGCCTCGATGGCGGCGGCCGCGTTGCCGCGATCCACGTGCGTGACACCATCACCGTCGATGGATTGCCACAAGGTCTTCTCATATTCGGTCGTGTCATAGGACGCGTTTTCGCCGCCTTCGAACTGGGCTTCAAGTGCTTCACGCCCTTTCATCGCAGCCCAGGTATTGGTCGCCAGAACTGCCACACCGCCAAGGGGTTTGAACGTGGCTGGCAGCGTCAGGGTCGGCAGTTCCACCACATCCACAACGCCGCTTACCGCCATGGCGGCATCCTTGTTGTAGCTGGTGACCTTGCCACCAACTACGGGCGGGCGAGCCGCAACGGCGAACAGCATCCCTTCGCGCCAAACATCCTGACCAAACTGGCTGGAGCCGGTGATGATATCTTTCATGTAGATATTGCG
>JBNKYQ010000095.1:0-10564 GCA_050300975.1 Kordiimonas sp. | reverse complement strand
ACAGGCCCAGAAGTCGCCGCCCTAGGGTCAGGATCGTTGCCTGGTTGGGGTGTTCCTTCAGCCGACCATCAAGCGATTCCATTTCCGCCACGAAGTGTTCTACCGCTGCGTCTGCGGCAGCCTTGGTGCCATGCCCTCGCGTCAGGGAATCAACCGCCATCAGCGCCTGACGGAGCGCATCATGAAGATGGACAGACCCAAGGGTCGGCACCAGCGCGAGTTCCTTGCGCGCGCCCTCTTCCGCGATGCCCCGCGTGGCATGAACAACGAAACGCAGATGGCCACCCCTTTTCAACACCCGAGCTGCCTCAAGCCCCGCCCGACTGAGCCCGGCATACTCGATACCGAACTGGCTGATCACGGCATCGAATTGGCCGTCATCATAGGGCAAGGCTGCAGCATCCACCCCGCCCTCAAAGCGGATGGAGCGCACCAAATCCGGCTCCGCCCGGACGTATGCCGCGGGTTCGATCGCAGCCAGGTCTACCCCCAGGATGTCAAACTCTCGCCCAAGGTCTCTGGCCGCTTTCGCCGCCAGGATGGCCGCACCACCGTTCCCGGTGCAGACATCCAGGACGGTCGCGCTGCTGCCCAGGGACTCGAAGAAGGTGGCCCAGGCCTCGCCCAGCACGCCGCCATACCCCGCACGCAGATCGTCCGCGAGGCAACAGGCCAGTTGCCCCTGTTGCCAATAGTCCTGCCAAAACCAGCTGTTTTCGTCCTCGTCCATCACTCGCCTTTTGTGCTTCGCCCCCATGAAGCCGCTTAAACCCAAGCGTTTCAAGGTATTTTCACACGACCATAAGAAAAATGTAAATTTGTACTTGGCAGGCAGGAAAATATGAGTATAAAGGCACCCATTCGCGGCCACGGAGCGACGCTCCAGACGCCTCGAACATCTACCATGATCCCCAGTAGCTCAGTGGTAGAGCAAGCGGCTGTTAACCGCTTGGCCGGTGGTTCGAATCCGCCCTGGGGAGCCAATTTAAAAGCCCGGAAGTCACCTTCCGGGCTTTTTCATTTCTGGGTTAGTCCTTCGCGCGTCAGCTTCTAGAAAGCTGCATGACAAAATTATTGGCACTGTCCCGGACCTCGTGGATCTTACTGCCCAGGATTTCCGTCAATGACGCCGATTGCTTGGATGTGCTCAACACCTTCGAGACGATCTCCAAAAGTTCCGCTGCCGCTTCATCCACCCCAGCCGTTTCCTGAGCCGCCAGCTGAGCGGCCCTTGCCGTTTCCTGTGTTGAGGCAGACTGTTCCTCAACCGCCGCAGCGATACCATTGGCGTTGTCGCGGACGCTATTGATGATGGTGACAATATTCTTGTTGGCATCTTCCGCAGCGGACGTTGCCTTCATGATCCGTTCCACCAGGCCCTCGATTTCTTCCGTGGCCTTGGCCGACTGGTTCGCAAGGCTTTTCACCTCACTCGCGACCACCGCAAAGCCCTTGCCCGCCTCGCCTGCCCGCGCGGCCTCAATCGTCGCGTTGAGCGCCAGAAGGTTTGTCTGTTCGGCAATATCGCTGATCATCACGATCACGTTGCGGATTTCATTGGACCTGAGCATCAGCTCCTTGATGGCGCGTTCGCTTTCGCCCGACTGATCGGCGGCTTCCTCTGCGACCTGGGTTGTCTGCACCACCTGGCGGGAGATTTCCTGCGCTGTGGCTGACATTTCTTCCGTGCTCGCCGCTACTGTGCTCACATTCGAATTCACGCGGCTTGAGCTGTCGCTCACACTGCCGACCCGATCGTCAGCCATGGCGACCGCGTCCTGGAGCGACTGGGCGTTGCCGCCAAGTTCCTCGATCGATGCCGACAATTCAGTGATCAGGCTGTTGACAGAGTTCTCAAACTCATTTGCAGCTTCAAGCCGCTGCACAGCCGCGCGTTCAGCAGCTGCCTCACGTTCCGCTGATGCCTGCTGTTCCAGTGCCTTCTTCTCGGCCTCGTTCTGTTTGACCTGTTCAAGCGCTGCTTCGGCTTCGATACGGCTTGCCTCAGCTTCCTTCGCAGCGGCTTCAGCCTTTCTCGCGGCATCTTCAGCCTTCACCTGTTCGGCTTCGGCTTGCTCGAAGGATGCCACCAGCTTCATCGTCAACCAGATCAGGCAGACCACCTCAACCACAACCACAACCGCGTGCAGCACAACGCGCCAGAAATTTGCGCCGTCAGGGAAAACCCATGTCGGTACCACAAAGTTGAACAGCAGGTGATGAACGGCCACCACCGCGGCGCTTACAACGATCACGCGGAAATCACAAAAACCCGCCAACAGCGCCAACACGGCAAAGAAATACATATGGATGTCGATTTGCCAGGGGTGCCCGCGGAATACATAGACAAGCAAGGCTGCAAAAAGCACCAGCGATGTCCCGGCAAGCTCCCGCTGTAACTGTGTACACCCAAAACGCCAATGCATCAGGATTGGAACCGCCGCCAGCAGAACGGCCAGCAACGTTGGAACCAGGACATCCTGCCCAAGGAAGAAGGCTGCTGCAGCAACCAAAACCACATGGACCGCCAGCGCATAGGTCAGAACGCGCGAGAAAGTAGCCCGAATATTGTTGATCATTTCCATTATGAATTTACCTTTGCCTGCCAGGCGACTGGTTTGTTAGTTGAATCGCACCCGAAAGAGAGTGGTGCTTCGATTACGAAGACAGCGCCCAATCGGATCAGAGCGCCCGGAGAAACGCCTTCATGAGGCTTGATAAGGAAAGAGTTCTGGTCGACGACATCGACCAGATCGACAGGCATGCCGTAAAGCTGGGCTATAGCCTGATCGCCTGTACCAAGAGGAGACAGTTGTACCAGCCACAATCCATCTTTAGTGGGCCAGAGCTGAACAAGGCCCAGCACAAATAGCGCGAATACACCGTAAAGAAATGCCTTCATGGCAAGCCTTTCCCAATTCGCCCCAATTGCGCACCTATGAAGGTAAATCCAATGTCTTAAAAAATACCTATTATTTTAGGTTTTTTTGCACAACCTTCCCGCCTAAATCTTTTATAGTTTCTCGCATAGGTTTATTTTGCTATGGTCAGGCCAACGAAATGGGTGCAGGGTTAGCTCTAGCAGAATGCGGGTGGATGCCATGTCCGACACTAAAGACAATAATAATACAGCCATGAAGGCCAGCGATTGCATCAGCGGCCTGACCGTCAATGAACGTATCGCACTGGCGCGCAAGGCAGGCGAACACCTCTCCCCCCAACCGCACAATCAGGAAAAATACAACGCCGCCCGGCGCTTGGCGGAAATCCTGGCCTCTGACCTGTGCCAGCAAGTCAGGGAAACGTTGGCGTTTGAGCTTCGGAAATACAAGAAGCTGCCAAAGTCCATAGCCGCCAAGATCGCTTGCGATATCGACGAAATCGCTGTGCCGTTCCTACGCGTGACACCCGCGCTTTCCGATACGCTGATGGCTGAACTTATTCCCCTCCTGAGCGACAATGCCCATCTTGCGGTTGCTGTAAGGTCTGACCTGGGAGTGAAAGCCTGCAGGCAATTGATCCGCTACGCGAACGACAATGTGGTCATAAAGCTGATCTGCAATTCCAGCGTAGAAGTTGATGACGCGCTGGTTTCATTGGCACTGGACCATTTCAGCGGGAACAGCCGGGTCTTTGAAGCAGTTGCAAAACGGCCAAACCTGCCCCTGTCGGTTGTCATCGGCATCTTCCGTCTGGTTGGAGATCATCTGAGAAGGGAACTTATCGAGACCTATAACCTCGACGCAGAGATTGCGAAATCCGTGACCGACAATAGCGTTCACGAGACCGTCTGGCGCCAGATCAGGCGCGCTACGCCTGGGCAAGTGCACGCCTGTGTCATCGACTTGCGCCAAAATGCCAAGCTGACGCCAGATTTGATGCTGGCCATGGCGGAACGTGGCTGCACAGCCTTTCTTGAAAGCACGCTTGCGCTGATGTCCGGGCAAACGGTCACGGATGTGCGCGAGGTGTTGCATCTGGCCAACCCGAAGCAGTTTCGTGCCCTCATGCATGCCAGCGCCCTTGCCCAAAGCGAGGCCGAAGCCGTCTACAAGCTTGCCTGCCGTCACTATGGCGCTACGACGAGCCGCAGAAAAGTGGGCAATCCGGCCCTGTGGCACAGTCGCCCCGGCATGCGCCCGCGCCCCCAGACCGCAGCCTGAAAAACTGCTCGCACCGCTTCCTCAGCCATGGAACACGCAGTACCCAGACCCAAAAACTTGCGCTTGAAGTGGATGAATCCCGGCCTGGCGTTGCGACCTTTATACAACACGCGCCTCCTTTTCCCGCCTGAGGCGAAAAAAGGGCATGAAAACAGCTTGTTTCTGCCCAAATTCAAGCTTATTCCCCGGGTTAACGTACAGATCGATCTTATTGATCTTCAAAAGGGGATTTTGATTATGCGTGTTCTTATCGCATCGCTTCTGCTGAGCACCAGCGCAACTGCCGTTATGGCTGATGATAATTTCTATGCCGGCTTCGAGCTTGGCGCCACACGCGCCGAACGCGGGTCCATTTCCAATGACCTGAGTGGCCTGTCGCTGTCCGACAAGAAAAACCTTGGCGGCATGGGCGGCATCTATGCTGGCCGCACGTTCGGCAAGTGGCGTCTTGAAGGCGAATATGCCATTCGCACCAACCGCTACCATTCCATGGAAGTTGCAGGCACCGGCGGCCTGAACCTGGACGAAGGCCACAATCTGGCCGGTGGTGTCCAAAAATCTTCCGCTCTCATGGCAAACGCATGGTACGAGTTCGCAGAATTCAGCGGCTGGAAAGCACTTGTGGGCGCGGGCCTTGGCTTTGCCGACGTGGATATCAATCGCGAACGCTCTGGCCAGACTGTTGTTCTTGACGACTCCCGCTGGCAGTTTGCCAACCAGGTGATGGCTCAGATCGTTAAGCCGATCGACGGCGGCCTTGAGTTCGGCATGGGCTTCCGCCACTTCCGCACCAACAGCCGTGATTTTCAGACTGAAGCACGCACGTCCAGCTACAAAGTAGTGAACAACGAAGTATTCGTTCGCCTGAGCTGGCGTTTCGGTGCTGAATCAGCACCTGTACAGGCCGAGCCAGTGCGCCAGGCGCCTGAGCCAGTTGTTCGCGCAGAACCTGCGCCAGCGCCTGTTGTTACGCCACAGGTTGTTGAAGAGAAGAAACCTGAGCCAAAGCCAGTCGCACTGCCAGGCCCATTCATGGTGTTCTTCGATTTCGACAAATCCGACATCACGCCGGAAGCAGCCAGCATCATCAAAGCAGCGGCCAAAGCCTTCAAGGACCACAAGGCCGTCCGCATCATGGCAACAGGCCACGCTGACCGCTCTGGTACCGAAGAATACAACATGCGCCTTTCCGAGCGCCGCGCTGCTGCCGTGAAGGCTGCCCTGATCGCTGAAGGCGTTAGCGCCAGCAACATCATGACAGCTGCAAAGGGCGAGAGCTCGCCGCTTGTTGCCACCGACGACGGTGTGCGCGAGCCGCAGAACCGCCGCGCGGAAATCGTGCTGAAGCGCTAATCAGCGCACCAAGCCAGAAACACGGAAGGCCGCTCATTTGGGCGGCCTTTTCTTTTTGGGGAAGCTCCCGAGTGATTAACGGTCGATCGCCTCGACGCCGTCGGGGGCCGCCGTTGCCGCCGTTGTGGGGGCGTAGCTCTCGCGGCACACCGGCCGTGGGGTCTGGTAGCGCACGGGCAACAGATCCATCACCATCAATGGATCGGCGTTGGTGGCAGCCATTGCAGCAACGGCCGCGGCATTTTCGCAAAACCTGTCGGCCTGGATGCTTTCAAGCGAGATACGGTTCGCCGTTCTGGTGACATAGGTGTCCATATTCATGCGGGTCTGGCGCGCCAGATATGCCTCAACCGGCCACCGGCTGGCCTTGATGGCGCCTTTGTGTGCCTTCACGAAGCGGTTATAGAGGGATGCGAATTTCGGGTTCTCAAACCGGCACCGAAGCGCCGCAACCTTCAGCTGAAGCTCAAGGAAGCGCATCTGGTCCGCCTTAAGCTCAGCGGTCTTGATGCACGCCTGGGCCGGCATGCTCGAGAGCGTGATCACGCCCGCAAGCAACACGGATTTAAGGCCGAATACCCGGCCGAATGTCGGGAATTTCCCCACGCTTGCCCCTGCCTCCTCAATTAACCTCAAGGCTCACTCTACCACGCCAAGATGAATAGTCCATAAACGGCTATAATTTTAGACGTCGTGGCATGCCCTTTCCCGCCATAAGGTTTAGACGGTAAGCCTTGGGAATAGCGGAATATTTTTGTGATAATCCTTGCCATTCAGGCCAATTCGCTTAACCCTAGGGCCCAAATACCAACCGGCTGCGGTCCACGCGGCCATCATTGTTCTGGGGAGAGGGACACATGTTTTCCGCTTGGTTTAAAATCACGCTCTGGAAACGCATTATGGGGATGCTGGTTCTGGGCATTGTATTCGGGGCGCTCGCAGGCGAACACGCCGCGAAGATTTCCTGGATGGGCGATATATTCATCAACCTGATCAGGATGATCGTTGTACCGCTGGTGTTTATCACACTGGTATCTGGCGTTATCGCCATGGGGGACCCGAAACGCCTGGGCTCGCTGGGCATCAAGACCCTGACGCTCTACATCGGCACCACCCTGATTGCCATCACCATTGGCCTCACGGTCGCCGCCATCGTTCAGCCGGGTATCGGCGTTGATATCTCTGGCGCGGTCGCCAAGGAATTGCCGCCAGCCAAGCCGCTCGCGGAACGCCTCTTAAGCATCATCCCGACCAACCCGTTGGCGGCTCTCGCCGACGGTGACATGCTGGCCATCATCTTCTTCGCGCTGATCTTGGGTGCCGGTGTCCTGATGGCGGGCAGCAAGGCCAAGACGCTGGCGAAGTTCGCCGATGACGGCTCCGAGGCCATGCTCAAGGTAACCCACATCGTGATGGAAGTGGCACCCTTTGGTGTGTTCGCGCTGATCTCCAAGGTGGTGGGCCAAGGCGGCATCCAGCAGCTCTTTACCGTTGTGCCGCTCGCGGGCTCGGTCATTGCAGCCTGCCTCATCCATGTGGTCCTCACCCACGGGGCAATCATGAAATTCCTCTTGAAGCTGCCTCCTGCCCGCTTCTTCCGGGACATCACCGGTGCGCAGCTTGTGGCCTTCTCCACGTCATCCAGTTCCGGCACCCTGCCCGTCACCATGACCGTGGCGGAAGAAAACCTGGGCGTCAGCAAGACGGTGGCTTCATCGGTGCTGCCGCTGGGCGCCACCATCAATATGGACGGTTCCGGCATCTATGTGGGCATCCTGGCGGTGTTCGCGGCCCAGGTGCTGGGTGTGCCCCTGGGGCTTGAACAGTATCTGATGATCGCCTTCGCCGCCACGCTGGTGTCCATCGGCACGGCGGCGGTGCCATCGGCTTCGCTGTTCCTGTTGGCAACCGTCCTCAGCGTAATCGGCATCGAGGACGCGCAGACCTTCCTTATCGTGGGCTTCGTGTTCCCGTTTGACCGTCCGCTCGACATGCTGCGCACGGTGGTGAACGTAACCGGTGACCTGTCTGTTGGCACCGCAGTCGCCAAATGGGAAGGCGAATTGGACGAGAAAGTCTTCCGCGCCGAGCCGGTCGACTAAGCCGGACCCAAGGTTTTTTCTTATCAAATGAGCCGCCCGGTGCTATACGCCGGGCGGTTTTGATTTATAAGGTACGTTATGACTGAACAGAAAAAAGCAGTGGTACTCCTCTCCGGCGGGCTCGACAGCGCGACAGTGATCGCGATCGCCCGTGACCAGGGTTTTGATGTCCACGCCATCTCCTTCCGATACGGCCAGCGCCACAGTGTGGAGCTTGAAGCCGCCGACCACGTCGTGAAGCACCTGGGCGTGACCGAGCACAAGACGGCAGAGCTGGACCTGCGCCTCTTTGGCGGCAGTGCGCTGACTGCCGATATCGATGTGCCCAAGGACCGCTCTGACGACGACATGAGTCACGATATCCCCGTGACCTACGTGCCGGCCCGCAACACCATCTTCCTGTCATTCGCGCTGGCGTATGCGGAAGTCATTGGCGCCAAGGACATCTTCATTGGCGTCAACGCGCTGGACTATTCTGGTTACCCGGATTGTCGGCCTGAATATATTGCGTCTTTTGAAGCCATGGCGAACCTGGCCACCAAGGCGGGCGTCACGGAAGATGAGCGCATCCGCATCCAGACACCGCTGATTGACATGACCAAGGCCCAGATTGTGGCTGAAGGCACCCGCCTGGGTGTGGACTATTCCATGACCATCAGCTGCTATGACCCCGACACTGAGGGCAAAGCGTGCGGCCACTGCGACAGCTGCCTGTTGCGCAAGAAAGGTTTCGCGGAAGCCGGCCTGCCTGACCCAACGCGTTATCAGGACTAATCACTTGCCGTCACCCTGAACTTGTTTCAGGGTCCAGTATGGATGCTGAAACAAGTTCAGCATGACAGATGAACGGAACGGACACATGGTCTATACGGTCAAAGAGATGTTCTACACACTGCAGGGCGAAGGCGCGCAAGCCGGTCGTCCGGCCGTGTTCTGCCGCTTTGCCGGCTGCAATCTCTGGACCGGGCTAGAGCGCGACCGCACGAAGGCCATCTGCCAGTTCTGCGACACCGATTTCATCGGCACAGACGGCGAAGGCGGCGGCAAGTTCAAGACAGCGGACGACCTCGCAGCTGCCGTGAAAGCGCTGTGGACAGGGAAAAGCGGCAGGCCGCTTGTGGTCTGCACGGGCGGTGAGCCCCTTTTGCAGCTGGATGACGCGCTTGTTGCGGCGTTCCACGGTGCGGGGCTTGAGATTGCGGTCGAAAGCAACGGCACGGTGCTGCCGCCCGAGGGCATTGACTGGCTGTGCATCAGCCCCAAGATCGGGTCAGAGGTGATCGTGACAAAGGGCCAGGAACTGAAGCTTGTGTACCCGCAAGCGGGCGGCGACCCGGCCCAGTTCGAGCATCTGGATTTCGAGCATTTCTTCCTGCAGCCGATGGACTGCGAGACGCAGGCCGAGAACACAATGAAGGCTGTTGATTACTGCAAAGCCCACCCGCAGTGGCGCCTGAGCCTGCAGACCCACAAGTTCATCGATATTCCTTAGCCAGACCGTCACCCCGGACCCGGCGCGTCAGCGACGGAAACGATCCGGGGTCCAAATCAATCAAAAAGTCTTCGCCAAAGGCGAAGCCATTGTTTTTCGTGGATTCCGTGTCGTAACCTGCCTTCGGCAGGGCACGGAATGACGCGAGTGTGTGATTGGGGAGAGCTCTAGAGACTAGCCGTCGCGGTTCTTGCGGCTCATCACCACACCAAACACCAGGCCAAGCGCGATGCCGACGGCAATATTGCCCATGCCAACGCCAATCGCCACACCAATCGCAAGCCCTACCCCGATATATCTTGGGTCATGCTTGCGACCGTCTTCTGGCTGATCATCCTGATGTGGTTGCTGGTCTGTCATCGCTGCCCTCCCCGCTTGTTGTTCTCCAACTGATATGGGAAGGGCATGCGCGAATGCCAAGCCCTAACCCTTGAGCGCCTCATAGATGCGGGCGCCTAGTTCCGGCCCCTGTAGCGGATAGAGGAACGGCTCAATGAGCTCCATCTCCATCAGATAAAGGCCGCCGTCCTCGGCGCGGATCATGTCCACCCGGGCATAAAGCGGCGCGACGGGGGCCGCCGCCAGCGCCTTGGCTGCCTGCGCCACGTCATCAGCTGCGGGCTCCACCGGCGTTTCCATGCCGCCATAGGCGCTTTGGATACGGTAGTCGCCCTTGGCGGCCGTCTTCAGAAGCGTGTGCGAAAGTTCACCCCCGATGAAGATGAAGCTCAGCTCGCCTTCTTCCACGATTGAGGACATAAAGGGTTGGATCATCATCGGGTGAGGCATCTCCGGCACTGCATCGCCCCGCTTCAGCATATGCTGGCCATCCGCGCCCGCGCCCACCTGGCGCTTGGCAACGATTTTATCGGTGCCTAATGTCTCGAACGCCTCAGCGATCACTTCAGGCGTTGCCTTATCGGCCCAGATGGTGGGGATCAGCCTTGCGCCCCGGCCTTCAAGGTCGCGGAGGTAGCGTTTGTCGATGTTCCAGCGAACCAGTTCTGGTGCGTTGAACAGCCGGGTTTTGGTCTTGATCACCTCAAGGGTTTCAAGGAACTCATCCAGCCGGTCCCAATAATCCCAGGTCGTGCCAATCATCACCGCGTCGAACGTTGACCAGTCCACATCCTTGTCGTCCCACGACACGTCGGTGACCTTCGCGCCGCGCGCTTCGAACGCCGCCGTCAGGTTTTCCATCATCTGGTCATGCTCGAACGCGTCACTGCGACGAACGGGAGACCCGGGCATCGTGACCCGGCTGGAAAGATAACAAAGATGCATAGAAGACCTTTCGAACGTCAGTGCGGTTGTGAAGCAAGATAACTGAATATAGCCCAGCCTATAATGGACAGCAGTGTGATGAAGCCGGTTATGCGAAAATGGTGGAAATTCGGCGCACTCAATTGCTGAATGTCCTGCTTGGTCCAACCCTCGAAATGCTTCTTGTGAAG
>JBNKYQ010000094.1:0-10576 GCA_050300975.1 Kordiimonas sp. | reverse complement strand
ACCATCCTGCAGCAGATAGGTGCGGTTGCCGTGGAGGACGCCCGGGGAACCCGCTGTGATCGAGGCACAGTGCTCTTCACCGGTAAGGCCTCTGCCGCCGGCTTCAACGCCGACAATCTGAACACCTTCGTCATCAAGGAATGGGTGGAACAGCCCCATGGCGTTCGAACCACCACCCACGCAGGCCACAAGGCTATCGGGCAGGCGCCCTTCCTGAGCCATAAGCTGTTCGCGCGTCTCGCGGCCGATGATCGATTGGAAATCGCGTACCAGCATCGGGTAGGGGTGCGGGCCCGCGACCGTGCCGATGATATAGAAGGTGTCATGGACGTTGGTGACCCAGTCGCGGAGCGCGTCATTCATCGCGTCTTTGAGGGTAGCGGAACCAGAAGTCACCGGCTTCACCTCAGCGCCCAGAAGTTTCATGCGGAACACGTTCGGTTTCTGGCGCTCGATATCCACGGCGCCCATGAAAACGGTACATTCAAGGCCGAAGCGGGCGGCCACGGTGGCGGTCGCCACGCCGTGCTGGCCCGCGCCGGTTTCCGCGATCACACGAGTCTTGCCCATGCGTTTTGCCAGCAGCACCTGGCCGATGGCGTGGTTGATCTTGTGCGCGCCGGTGTGGTTGAGGTCCTCGCGCTTCAGGTAAATCTTGGCGCCGCCCAGATGCTCGGTCAGGCGCTCGGCGAAATAGAGGGGGTTCGGGCGGCCGATATATTGGCGGTTCAGCTCATCCAGTTCGGCCAGATACTCAGGGTCCTTCATGGCGTCGCGGTATGCCTTCTCCACCTGATGCACCAGCGGCATCAGGGTTTCCGAGACATAGCGTCCACCAAATTTTCCGAAGTGACCCTTTTCATCGGGGCCGGTACGATAACTGTTAAGCGACATCTGTACGTCCTACTTACAAAAAACCACCGGAAACCTTACCTAACGGCTTTTGCAGCACGAAGGAAGGCTTCAATTCTATCACCGGACTTGCGGCCCGGCGCATCTTCAACGCCCGAGGAGACATCCACGGCGTGGGCACCGCTTTCCTGCACGGCCTGCCGGACATTCTCTGGCGTCAGCCCGCCTGCCAGCAGCCAGGGGTACGGCAGGTCCTTGCCCGACAACAGGTTCCAGGGAAAGCTGTGCGCGTTACCGCCCGGTCGGTCTGACCCCTTCGGCGGCTTGGCATCAAACAGCACCGCGTCCACATGAGGAGCGAATATGTCCGCCTGGTCGATATCCTCAGCGCTTGAGACCCCGATTGCCTTGATGATTGATACGCCAAGCCGGTTCTTCAGGATCAGTGCCTCATTGGGGTATTCGTCCCCGTGCAGCTGCACCCAATCCAGGTCAAGCGCGTCGCAGGCGTCCTCAATGAAATCGTGGGGCGCGTTCACAAACAGGCCAACCCGTTCGGTTGAGGACGGCAGCTGCCGGCGCATGGCGGCTGCTTCCTTCAGTGTCAGGTTCCGGGGGGATTTGTCGAAGAACACGAAGCCCAACCAGCGGGCGCCATAAAAGGCCGCCAGATTGGCGTGTTCAGGCTTTGTGATGCCGCAAATCTTTACCGAAACAGACATGCCCCAAAGGTTCCTCAAGACCGGTGCGGGACAAAGGCGTCCCCTTAGTCCGGATCGTCGCTTTTCAGGAGATCGTCAAAATCCACGCTTTGGCGCGTCAGCGCGGCCGTAGCGGCCTTCATCAAATCTTCCCCAAGGAGCATCCCGCTGTTCCAGGTGGCGACATAGTCAAGGCCGTCCGCAACTGAATGATCCCGTGCATGATTGAGTACCGCTTTTGTGCCTGCAACCGCAAGAGGACTTTTGGATGCAATTTCTTGCGCGATCCGTAAGGCCAGCTCGTGCAAGGCGTCCCGGTCGCTCGCGACATGGTTGAGGAAACCTAACCTGAGGGCTTCATCGGTCAGCATCTTGCGGCCCGTGTAGGCCATTTCCTTGACGATTCCAAACGGCAGCACGTGCGGCGCGCGTTGCAGCGTGCCCACGTCCGCCACGATTCCCACGTTGATTTCCTGGATGGTGAAATAGGCGTCCTCAACCGCCAAACGGATATCGCAGGCGGTGATCACATCCACGCCTGCGCCGATGCAGGCACCGTGCACGGCGGAGATTACAGGCACGCGGCAGGTGTCGATGGCGGTGAAACAGTCCTGCAGCCACAGGATATGGCGGCGCAGCTTTTCGCGGATGCGCGCGGGGTCGCCTTCTGTCGCGCCCAGCACCGCGCCGCTTTCCTTCAGGTCCAGCCCGGCCGTGAAATGCTTGCCGTTGCCGGAAAGGATCACAGCCCGCACGCTTGGGTTCTCGTCCAGCTCGCGGAAGGCTTTGCCGATCTCACCGAACATCGTCCCGTTCATGGCATTGAGCTTCTCGGGCCGGTTGAAGGCCACATGCGCGATATGGTCCTTGATCTCAACAGTGATGGTTTCAAATGTCATGCGTGGCTCCTCCCGGCTGTTCTGCACCATAATATTGGGCGAAACAGCCGGGGGGCCACCTTGCTGCCGTGATTTTTCTACCGGTAGAGCGCGACCAGCTCTTCGAAGCTTCCCGCCTTGGCCATATCCTTGCCGATCCGGCCGCGCGAGAACCAATTTTCGGCGAACGAGCGGGCCTTTTTGTCTTTGATGTGCTGGTCTAGATAATCGGCGACCGACTGCATGTCGACATAGCCGACGCTCAGGTCCGCGCGAAGCCCACGCACAAGGGCGAAGAACTCGTCAGGGCCGAGCAGGTCGTATAGTGTTGCGAAAGCGAGAGCGCTGACGGGTTCTTGAGCGGCTTCCATGCCCTCAACGACAAAGTCAGCAATTGAGGTCTTGTGGAGTTTATCGAAGCTGGAAAGCCCACTTCTTGTAGCGTCAAATAATTCTGCGCGGGAATTGGTCCATGTTTCACCGCCATGGACGAGGCTCCAGAGAACACTATCTAGGCCATTTGCCCAATGGTTTGGTCGAGCTTCGGTGTTGGTGCGCCACAGGCTGAAGAGGGCTTGCTTGACGCTGGCCTTCCCCGAGGCCGGAGACATGGCATTGGGTGGCAGGAAAAGACTTGAGCCCGACCGCATGGAATTGAACCCTTCAGGTGTCATGACAAGTGTTAGGCGCCGTCCTGATGGCAAAGGGCCAAGCCAATCTTCCAATATTGCAGCTTGATCTTCAGTTGCCAGCTTTAGCTCAGTTGGATCAGGCCTGCCTGCGAGCTTCGCTATGGCAATGATGTCTGTCGGGGACTGTTGATACGGCCCAATCGCCAGCGACATCAGGCCGGTGGGTTGCTCGCTTTTCATTTCGAATTTGGTGGTGTCGCCGTCGGTGGTTTTCTGGGCAATCTTCAGGTTGCCGACCACGGTGTTCAGGCCGGGCACGTCCAGAAAGGCAACCTGATGGAAGGGCTTGTGGGTCCACGCCTCTTGGATCGACAACCTATCTGCGTCTGCGAACACCGGATACCCGAAGCTTTGGGCGCGGATCATGGTGAAATCGGGGTGCAGGGTTTCCTTGACGCCCACGAGGCCGGTCTGTGAAAGGTCCTCCAGATACCCCCGATAATGCACTATGATTTCCCGGCGGCTCATGCCCTTGAGAAGCGGGCGGGTGAGCGTAACCTCAACCTGGTTCAGTTCCAGATAGTCAAAGCCCTTTACTGGCTTCATGCGGCTTGTGGCTTTGAGCCTTTTGCCGCCAGGGCCGATCACATGATCAAGCGTCAGGCCAGGGTTCAGGAGCAGGGAGATCTTGCTTACTGGCGTATCGCCATTGTTGCGGAAGCTGACCTGATAGGCGCCGACCATCTGCCCGTCGCGCGCCTCCTCCGCGAAATGGAACTTGGCCACCAGCGTGGCGTTCAGAAGCTCAACATCGCTCTCCGCCCTGGCGCTGACAGCCCCCAGCAACAGCAACAATGCCCCAACCAACAATCGCATGATGTTCCCCAACTTCATTAACGTAATAAAATAACATAATGATAATTGGGCGGAAGGATCAAGCCAAAAATGTCAGGCAGGTAACCAGGCTTTAGTCAGGGGCGCAGAAACGGGTGATCAGCGTGTCGCCGATCTCGGCCGCCGCTTCCACGTGCGCGATATCGATATTCAGGCCAAAGAGCACCATCACGATATGGCTGGTGTCTTCCGTCACCGCCGTGCGGGCGCTATCGGAAAAGGGCGTGCCGAAGGGGCCGCTGTCGTCCTTCAGGACCGGCAGGCCTTCAAGGTTGATGGCGCCGCGGCCGATGCCTTCATAACTATCGCCCTTGGCGCCGATGGTCATCTGCATGCCGCCGTCGATCTTTCCGGTGTCATAGATGCCGATCGGGATGCCGGTCATCAGCGATACCAGGTTGCCGCTGTCGACCACATTGTTGACCTGATAGAGGGGCTTGCCAGAGATCACCCGGCGGGTCAGGGCCTCGGATGACGGGCGGTAGCGGCTCGGGTCCTTGCCGCAGGCCTTGAAAGCCGCCCGGACGTTTGCGATCACCGGGTCCGAGGCTGCCGCTTCGCCCAGCAGTTCCTGCTGGCGCATTTCCGATCCATCCTCGATTGATGTCACCAGCCCTGGCGGTGACGGGCGCACAGCCACGTCAAAATCAAGCGCGCCCACATGGACGGCGAAACCGAATTCCTGGAACCTGGGGTCGATGGATAAAGGCGGCATAAGATACTCCCTGTAGGAGCATCTTAGTCGCCTGCTCCCGCGATTTCCATGACATGTTTGGAATAGTTTTCATTGGCCCGTGCGCGCCAGGCGCTTCTGCTTTTTGTGGAACCAGTACCAGGCCAGCCAGAGCGTTCCTGACATGCCGATCGCAGCCATGATTGCCGGTTTCGGGTTCTCCAGCGTGCTCACGGAGCCCGCGTAGGTGGCGACAAGGCAATAGGGGATGGTGCTCAAAGACCAGGCCAAAAGGAAGCGTGGGAACGGCATGCCGGTCATGCCCGCGAGGCAGGCTGTGACTTCGGGCACAATTGGCGCGGCGCGCGCGATCAGCACCATCAGGAACCCATGATTTTGGAACGACGATTTTGCTTCCTGTATTTTGCTTTCGTCCTTTGTGATCAGTGTGATCAGCCGGTGGCCATACTTTCGGCTTAACGTGTGCCCCGTGATGCCAGCCATCATGGTGCCGGAAAGGGCGGCGGCAGCACCCGCCGGGAAGCCGATGAAATAGCCCGCAAGGATGCAGAGCGTCAGCGTTGGCACCGCGATGAACAGGTCGGCAAACAAAAGCCCGGCCACGATCATCCCCACGGTAAGGGGCGAAAGCGCCATCGCGGCAGTCAGCCAGGCTTCGATCTGGCTGGCGGTCAGGATGCCTGTCAGCCGTGCGATGACAAAGGTCGACAGGAAACCCAAGGCAAGGATCAGGAATATTTTGACAAGGAGCTTCATGTCACGCCTCCTTCAGGATGCGCGCGGCCAGCGCCGGGCTCAGCCGGTGGATGAACATCAACAGCTTCACCTTGCCAACCAGATTGTCTGCAACGCCTTTTTCCAGGCCCCGGATGATGGCGCCTGCTGCCTGCAGTGCGGAAATCTTGCCGCTGCCCCGCCCCGTGGTCATCGCCGTGTCCACAAGTGGCAGGAATGCCTGCTGAACCTCGACGCCCGTGCCCTCCAGCTGATAGCGAAGTGACCTGGTCAGGATATTCAGCGCGCCCTTGGTGGCGCAGTAAACGGCAGAGCTTTTCTTGGGCACAAGGCCCAGCGCCGAATTGATGTTCAGGATGCGGGCGCCCTGCGTGGCCTTCAGGCAGGGGAGCAGGCCGTGGATCAGGTGGCAGACGCTGATGAGGTTGACGGTGATTTCTTCTTCGATGGTCGATGGGTCAAAGGCCGGGTCCGTGAACAGCGGTGTGTACTGAACGGCCGCGTTGTTGACGAGGACATCCAAGGGGCCCATATCCCGGATTTGGTGGATCACTGACCGGGTTGAGGGCACGTTGGCAAGGTCTGCCTCCACCGTTTCAACATCGGGGCAGGCGCGCGCCAGGTCATTGAGCTTTTCCCGGCTGCGCCCCAGCGCGATCACCTTGTTCTGGTGTCTCAGCATTTCGACCATCGCACGCCCCACGCCGGACGTGCCGCCGGTGATCAAAATCCGTTTGTCTTTCAATTGGAATTGCATTTTCGCCTCGCTTGTTCCTTATTTGTGGCTGGACCATAAGGTGCTGCCAAAGAGGCGGCATTAACCTGGGTTAAGAGGCGATGGATTTTTTCGAATTCCTGGATCAGCATGCAAAGGCGCAACAGTTTGGGCGTGGCAACCATGTCTTCCGGCAGGGCGAGGCGGACCGTAGCCTCTATTTTGTAAAATCCGGTTTCCTCAAGGCCTATTACCTGACGGAAAGCGGCGGCGAGCAGATCAAGTCTTTCATCGACCAGGGCAAGGTGATCGGCAGCCTGACAGCCGCTGCGGCGGGGGAGCCCAACACCTTCAGCCTGGTGTGCCTGGAGGACTGCACCCTGATGCGCTTCCCGTTTGATGCCTTGCGCGAACAGGCCGCGCACACGCCAGCGCTGTCGGAGATGGTCACCGGCCTGCTGCTTGAGCTCGCGATGAAAAAGGAGCGCCGGGAATATGAGTTCCTGTGCCTGTCGGCGGAGGAACGCTACCGGCGGCTTCTGGCGCGCATGCCTGAGCTGACGTCACGCGTGACCCAGCAGGACATCGCGCTTTACCTCGGCATCACGCCCGTGGCCCTTAGCCGCATCAAGAAACGGGTAGCCGAACAGGCCAGCTGACCATCAGGCATGGCCCCAATTGTCGGGGTCGTCATTGTCGCCGGGGCTGAGGCCAAGCTCGTCCCCGTCTGTGGTGACGCCGAGGCCAAGCACCGTGCGGTTGGCGTAGGCGAAATAGGCGGTGACCTGGTTGATCTCCAGAATTTCGCCGTCGTCATAGCCCGCAGTGCGCAGGGCCTCGATATGGTTTTCAACCAGGGCTGAGGGCGTGCGGGTGAGAAGCGCGGCATACTCAAGCGCCGCCACATGCTGCGCCGACAGGTGCCCGTCTGTGATCAGCGCGGCAAGGTCGCCCCGTTCCATGGCTTTTCGGATAGCGTATGATCGTGCGTCGTCCGCCAGAAGGCGTCTGAGCCCGGTGAAATGGTGCTCTACGCAGTAAGTGCAGTCGTTCATCAGGCTCACGTAGGTGCCGATGGTCTCAAGCAGCCATTTGGGCAGGCTGTTGGCCGAGTGGTGCAGCACATATTTGTAGAGCGTCATATGGCCTTCAAGCGTATGTGGCCTGAGGCTGTGGGCCATCAGGATATTGTCCACATTATTGTCCGGCCCTTTGACGCGGTCATAGATCGCGCGCAGCTTCCCTGCCGCTTCCCCAAACGACACAGTCTTGATCCAGCTCAT
This sequence comes from Kordiimonas sp., assembly GCA_050300975.1. Classification (GTDB taxonomy): domain Bacteria; phylum Pseudomonadota; class Alphaproteobacteria; order Sphingomonadales; family Kordiimonadaceae; genus Kordiimonas. The sequence continues at coordinate 3,192 of JBNKYQ010000094.1, read as the reverse complement.
ATAGTCCTCCCCGAGCACCCCCATGCTTGTTGGTTGGGATGGTAGTTGCAAATGCAATAAAAGAAAAGGGGCCGCCGAAGCAGCCCCTTTGTTACTCAATACAGCGCCAGAAACTGGCTGATCTTTATGCGGCTTTGGCCGGGATGCGCCCGCGGCTGTCGCCCTTCGTGTAGAAGGTCTCGCCTTTGTCGGCCATGTCGCGCAGCAGCTGTGGCGGCGTGAAGCGCGCGCCATAGGCCTGCGCCAGGCGGTCTGCTTCTGCCACGAACTCGTCCACACCCATGGTGTCGATGAAGCTGAACGGGCCACCGGTGAAAGGCGCGAAGCCCCAGCCGAAGATGGCGCCGATGTCGCCGGAAGCCGTATCGCGAAGGACACCTTCTTCGAAGCAGCGCGCGCACTCAACGGCCATGCGCACCATCAGGCGGGACTTGACTTCGTCCACGCTTGGCTGGTCGTCCGCCAGTGGGAAATGATCAGCAAGGCCCGGCCACAGGTGCTTCGGGCTACCATCGGTCGGATAGTCATAGGCACCTTTGCCGTTCTTGCGGCCGAAGCGCTCCAGCTCCACCACCATGGTTTCAACGAAGCCGTCCGCAGGGCTTGGCACATATTTGTCGCCAAGTGCTTTGCGCGTTGCCATGCCCACTTTGTAGGAAAGGTCGATCGCCACTTCGTCGCCAACCGCCAGCGGGCCAACCGGCATGCCGGCCATCTTGCCTGCGTTCTCAATGAGCGCCGGGTTCACGCCTTCCTTGACCATCGCATAGCCTTCCTGCACGTAAGTGCCAAAGCAGCGGCTGGTGTAGAAGCCGCGACTGTCGTTCACGACGATTGGGGTCTTCTTGATCTGGCTTACGTAATCGAGCGCGAGCGCGAGCGTCGCGTCGTCGGTCTTTTCACCCATGATGATCTCAACGAGCGGCATCTTGTCGACCGGCGAGAAGAAGTGAATGCCAATGAACTGGTGCGGGCGGGTGAAGTTTTTCGCCAGGCCCGTGATCGGCAGCGTCGAGGTGTTCGAGGCGAACACAACATCCTTGCCAATCACCGCTTCGGTCTTTTCGGTCACATCCTTCTTGATGTCTTCGGCCTCAAAAACAGCCTCAATGATCAGGTCGCAATCCTTCAGGTCGTCATAGCTGTCGGTCGGGATGATGCGCTCCAGGAGGGCGTCGCCCTTTTCCTGGGTGACCTTGCCGCGTTCCATGCCTTTCTTGACCAGATTGCGGCTATAGTCCTTGCCCTTTTCAGCTGCGGCCATTTCGCGGTCCAGCAGAACCACTTCCATGCCTGCTTTGGCGGAAACGTAAGCCACACCAGCGCCCATCAGGCCCGCGCCCAGCATGCCCAGGCGTTTCACCTTCTTGCGCTCAAACCCTTCAGGGCGCAATGAGCCCTTCTCAACCGCCTGCTTGTTGATGAACAGGCTGCGGATCATGTTCGGCGCCACAGGGCCGCTCAGCAGCTTCATGAAATATTTGCTCTCGATCCGGATTGCGGTATCGAAATCAACAACGCCGCCTTCATAGAGGCACGACAGGATCGCCTGCACAGCTGGGTAGTTGTGCTGCGTCTGCTTCTGCGCCATGGCGTTGGCGCCAATGAAGGTTTGAACGGCTGCCGGGTTCATGGCGCCAGCGCCACCCGGATATTTGAAGCCTTTCTTGTCCCATGGGGCAAGGGCAGATGACGTTTTGGCAACCCAGGCCTTGGCTTTCTCGACAACCTGGTCGGTTGGCACCATTTCCTGCACGATGCCAAGGCCAAGGGCAATCTGGCCATTATACGGCTTGCCGGTGGTGATGGCTTGCGCGGCTGCCTGAATGCCTGTCAGGCGTGGCAGGCGCTGGGTGCCGCCAGCCCCCGGCAGCAGGCCAACCATTACTTCAGGGAAGCCCAGCTGCATGGCAGGTGTGTCGGAAATGACGCGGTAGTGGCACGCGAGCACAAGCTCGAACCCGCCGCCGAGCGCGAGGCCGTTCACGGCTGCCGCGAAAGGCTTGGTGCCTTCCATGGCAAGGGCTTTGCGGTCCTTGTCGCCGGTTTCCATCTTGCGGAAAATCTTGTTGAGGCGGAAGGCGTTCTCGAACGCCTGCTCAGGCGTCTGGTCGGCCTCCGCGCTCCCGAGCATATTGAGGTCAGCGCCTGCAAGGAAGGCGTCCTTGCCGGAGGTGATCACAGCGCCCTTGACCGCCTCGTCGGCAAGTACCTTGTCGACGCAGGCGTCCAGGTCTTCAATCAGCTGGGCGTTGAATACGTTCATGTTGGCGTTTGGCAGGTCGATCGTCAGAAGCGCGATGCCGTCGCCGTCTACTTCGTAGCGAATGGTCTCAGTCATTGGTCTAGTCTCCCCTTGCGCTTCTTAAACACGTTCGATGATGGTTGCGGTGCCCATACCGGCGCCGATACACAGCGTGGCAAGCGCGGTGGATTTGCCGGAACGCTCCAGCTCATCGAGAACCGTACCCAGGATCATCGCGCCGGTGGCGCCAAGCGGGTGGCCCATGGCAATGGCGCCGCCGTTCACGTTGATGTCCGAGTGGTCGATGTTCAGGGCTTCCATGAAGCGAAGAACCACAGATGCGAAGGCTTCGTTCAGCTCCCACACATCAATGTCGGCTGCGGTCATGCCGGCGCGCGACAGCGCTTTCTGGGCCGCGAACTCTGGGCCCGTGAGCATGATGGTTGGCTCAGACCCGATCGAGGCCATGGACTTGATGCGTGCCCGAGGCTTCAGGCCCAGCTTTTCACCCATTTCCTTGCTGCCCAGCAGGATCGCAGACGCGCCGTCCACGATGCCGGACGAGTTGCCCGCGTGGTGCACGTGGTTGATGCGCTCAATCTCAGGGTATTTCTGGATCGCAACATTGTCGAAGCCGAACTCACCCATCTGAACGAAGCTTGGCTTCAGGGCACCAAGGCTTTGCATGGTGGTTTCCGGTCGCATGAACTCGTCATGGTCCAGTACGGTCATGCCGACAACGTCCTTGACCGGCACGATGGATTTGGAGAAACGCTTGTCGTCCCAGGCGGCTTTCGCGCGCTTCTGGCTTTCAACCGCATAGGCGTCCACGTCGTCACGGCTGTGGCCGTATTTTGTGGCGATCAGGTCAGCCGAGATGCCTTGCGGCACGAAATAGCTGTGGAACGCGACCGAAGGGTCAACCGGCCAAGCACCGCCATCCGAAC